>CAZWGW010000577.1:0-5165 GCA_964633565.1 uncultured Planctomycetaceae bacterium | reverse complement strand
CGGATCATGGCAATGCCTGACAAAGAGGCGGGGCTGGTCAATCTGGGCATCGAACGTCCGCTGAATGACGACGACATCACGCAGCTTCGAAGAATCTCCAGACTGGGGACGCTGATGTTCATGGGATTGCGCCATCAGGCGACGGACGAGGTCCTGGCTCGTCTGCAGGGAATTGAATTCCGCGGGCTCAGTGTACGACGGTCGCCGCTTTCCGATGCCGGGCTGGCAAACCTCAAAGCCTGCCCCCGGCTGGAATCCCTCAGTTTGATCGAGACGGACGTCACGGACGCCGGGCTGGCGCACTTGCGCGACTTGCTGAACCTGAAAGACCTGACCGTTGGGGACGACAGCATCACGGAGGCGGGGCTGGAGCATCTGGGCCAGTTGCCGCACCTGACACAGCTCAACCTGTCCGGCTGCGGGCACGTCACGGACGAGAGCCTGCGACACGTTGCATCGCTCGTGAACCTGGAACGCCTCGTGCTCTCCAATATTGACGGGCTGACCAGCGCGTCGCTGAGACACCTGACGGACCTCAAACAGCTCAAGTCACTGATCATCAACGGAATGCGCGTGAATCCGGACGATCTGGCACGACTGGAGGGATGCACGAGCCTCGAATCGCTGGTCGCCAGTTCAACGAACCTGACGGATGAGGGACTGGAGCGTGTGGCACGTCTCCCCGCGCTGAAGGAACTCAGTATCGCTCAGACAGAGGTGACGGACAAAGGCCTTGCCGCGCTGGCGCCGCACACGGGATTGACGAACCTGATGTTGAACGGAACGCGAGTGACCGACGCGGGGCTGGCACATCTGAGCGGACTGCAGGAGATCCAGACGCTGGGACTGGTGGACACTGCCGTCACCGACTCCGGGCTGGCCCACCTGAAAGACCTCACGCACCTGCAGCGGCTCTATTTGAGCAACACACAGGTCAGCGACGACGGGCTGCAGCACCTCGAGAACATGGCGGACCTCGAGTCACTCTACCTCGACGCGACGCGCATCACGGACGCGGGACTGGAACGTCTGGGCCGGCACAAGAAGTTGTCGCACCTCATGGTGGGGCGGACGCAGGTGACGCGCGACGCCGTCCAGCGGCTGCAGGCCCTGTTGCCCGACTGTCGAATTCTCAACATTGACAGGAACGCCCTGCTTTCGCGGTGAACTGTCCCTCCTTGAGGCCGAAGCCTGCGGAGGGCGGCGAGGTTGACGCGACCGCCCTCCAACGCTTCGCTGCCTTTGCTTCCTTCTGTTCGGTCCGCAGGGATCACTCCTTCAACGAAAACCCTGCCGACACCGAAACGCTGTACGTCACTTCCCCCGGTTGCACACCGATCGCCTCGCGTTTCTCCCTGGCGTCGGCAGTATTCTGCAGGCCCTGCAGCATCTGATAGGCCTGGTACGCCGACGAGTCGTAGCGGTAACTGTAGCTGTCGTAGTCCGGAGAGTTCGCGTCGTCGCCGTGGACGAATTCCAGCTTGCCCAGTTCCGCGCCGGTCGCCTTGGCAATGCGGGCCGCTTCGGCTTTCGCCTTCTGGAAGGCGTCGGCGAGCGCCTGGTCGTAGTCGGCGTCCGAAATCGGCGACGCGAAGCTGAACACCGGTTCGCCGGGCTTGGGCTCGTCGCTGGAACTGTAGCGGTCGAACATCCCCTGCGCCTCCTCGAGGATCTCTTCCTCCTCGGGCGTGAGTTTGCTGGCGGCCGCGCTGCCGCTGAGGTCCGCCTGGCGGATCTTCTCCTGTAGTTCATGAGTCTGAATCAACAACTCCGACGCGTCGGCGGTCTGGAGGGCCCATTCGGCCGTCAGCGTGGCAGTCACCGTCACCGGGCGGGGCTTGTCGCCGGTCTTCTGCGGCCGGCCGGAGCGGCGCAGGTTCTCGGCGATCATCTGCTCGATCTGCTGCCGCTGCGCGTCGGCCTGCGTCGAGATCGTGGGGTTGCCGATCTTGATCGAGTCGGCGACCGCGCCGAGTGCGGCAAGCTGCGCCTCGGCGGCGGCCGTCCGCTCGCTGAGGCCGGTGAGCGACTGCTTGAGGTCGCTGCCTTTCGACATGACGACGACGTGCATCCGCATGCGGTCGGGCTGCCGTGTGAGCGTCACAACGCCGCTGCCTCCGACGGTGCCGCGCGGGGCGAACCCGTATTGCGCCGCGGCGCCGGTGGCGAGCGAACCCCAGACGATGGCCGTGAGACAGGCGAGTGAAGTGTGCCGCATGGAGGGGACTCCTTGAATCAGGGTGAGGGCGTCTGTGAATGGTCAGCGGTCAGCGCAGGTTGTCCATGCCGACGTCGTCGCGGATGCGCTTGCGGAGGTCGAGGGCGCGGCGGTCGGTCATGCCGCGGATCATCCAGTAGAATTCGCGCACGTTCCAGTTCCCCTGGTCCTGGTCCTTGCGCATCCGGTCGTAGATCGATTCCAGCGTGGAGACATGGTCGGCGCTGTCGATCGCGGCAATGGCGCGGTAGACGAGGCCGGTCGTTTCGGGGTCTCCCCGTTTCTGGCGGGACCAGTAATCGAGCAGCGCCGAGAGCCCCTCCTCGCGGCCGATCAGCGCCAGCAGGTAGCCGGCCCGGGCGGCGGTTTCGGCGTCGCCGGCGATGAGCAGCGGGAGCAGCACGTCGGCGGCCAGCCCCTCAGGGGCCGCGGGAAGGGCCGGTGTTTCACCCCCTCCGTACGAGGGATACGAAGAGTACGAGTACCGGTCGACGTTCACGCCGCTCGGAAGCGTGGCGAGCGACGACGATCCGAGCGTCAGGAACGTCAGCGACAGCCGGCGGGCCGCGGCATCGGACGACGCCAGACCGGCGACGGCCGTGCGTGTGGCGTCCGTTTCGGATTGCGCCCGGAGGAGGACCGCGAAGGCGTCGCTGCGGAGTCCGGGATCGGCGGCGGCATCATCGAGGACCTGTTGTGCCGCCTGGGCCGCCGGTTCGGACTCGACGGCGAGCAATAGCGCCAGCGCCGCCGTGCGCTGCCAGCGCGCGCCGGCGGATGCGTTCGCGGCGGCGTCCGCCAGGAGCCGCTTGCGGTCGGACGCGGGGGCTTCGGAGATACTGTAGTAGTTGTCGGCGAAGTAGGCGCGGCGGAACGGATAGAGCAGTTCATCGGTGAGACGCGCGCCGGCGTTGTCGCCCGCGAGCAGTTCCCAGAGCAGCCCGGGGGACCGGTGATCGGCAGTCTCGACGACGAAGCCGGCGGCGGCCACAAGCCGGTCGACCGAACCGGCAGCGGCCGTGATCTCGCGGAAGAGTTCCGCGCGGTCCGTCCAGAGCAGGTACGGCAGCGCGGCGGCGACGCCTTTGCCGAGCGCCGCACGCTGCGCGGCGGCGTGCAGGTTCGGGAGCGCCTCGGCGCGGCCGAGGGCGGCGAGCGGCCGGGCGGCGGCGAGCCGTTCGTCTTCGTTGTCTGCCCCAAGCAGAGGCAGCAGCAGTTCCGCGAAGTCGCGCATCCACTGCGGCGCCAGTTCCCCACTGTGCAGCCGCTGCAGGACCTGTGCGCTCGGCGGCTCACCGGGTTCAGCCGGAGCGTCGGGGGCCGGTTCCTCGTCCGGTCTGGCAGGCGCGGGGTCGGCGGGGGCCTCACCCGCGACGGGAGGCTCGTCCGTCGGGACCGCCTCCGTGGAGATCGGCGACGCCTCCGGCTGTAACACCGCGTTGGAGAGTTGATTGTCGACCATCTGCGTGACGAGTCCGAAGAACGCGTCCGCGGCGGCGATGCGGACCTTCGCCTCGGGGTCGGCGATCGCGGCCTTCAGTTCGTCCTGCGCACCGTCGGGAACGACCTGGCACAGCGCGGCGATGGCAGCGGCGCGTACGGTGGGTGCTTCATGGACGCAGAACGTGCGCAGGTGCGGTAGCGCCTTGGTCCGCTGCTTATCCCCCTGCGCGAGCGCCGCAACGACGCTCGGCGCAAGCTCGGGGTGCTTCTGCGCCGTTTCAACCAGCGGCTCGACCGCCGTCACGAGGTCCGCCCCGGTCAGCGCCTCGACGGCGCGGCTGATGACGAATCCGTCGTCGTCATCGAGCAGGTGGATCAGCTCCACGTAGGCGGCAGCCTTCTCCTCGTCCTCCAGACTGCTGCGGTTGCCGGCGGCCTTGCCGACCCCTTCGGCCGCTTCGGCCCGCACGCGCCAACTCGCGTGATCGAACAACGTGACGAGCGCGTCCAGCGCCGCCTTGCCGGACGCCTCGCGCAACAGCCGCGCGGCGTGCACCACCAGGTCGGGGTCGGATTCTCCCGCGACGTATTTCGTGATGGCGGGGACGATCTCCGGCGCGGGTTTCGTGGCAAGCTGCTTGAGGACGGCGGCGCGGACGTTGGGATCGGGGTCCTCCAGCAGGCGGACGAGCGCGCTGCCGGCGCTCGCGCCGCCGACGTTCTGCAGGGCGCGGAGGCTGATCTCGCGAACGAGCGGCGCCGGGTCGCTGAACAGTTCCAGCAGCAGCGGCTCGTCGGCGGCGACCGCCTGCCGCGCGAACTCGTCGGCCGCGTTGACTCGGGTCTGCAGGTCGGTGGCGGCGAGCCGCTCGATGCCGCCCGGCCAGCGGAGGACGAGGTCCGGCGCAGCGACGAGGCGATAGCGGAGCGCCGTGAGGCGCTCGCGCGGAGCGTCGGTGTCCTGTTTGGCGAGTTCGGCGTAAACGAGCGGCAGTAGCCGGCGGCCGAGGCGGGCCAGGCGCTCGCGGATCGCGGCCGCTTCCGCCGGCTGCGCGTCCAGCATCTGCTGCAGCGTGCGGCCCAGATCGCTCAGTTCCTCCGGAGTGAGCGGCCGGTCGGGGTCGGCGTCGGGGCTGGGGGGCGCGACGGCCGCGGCCCAGGCGGTCAGCGCCTGCCGGCGTTCGTCGGTCAGCGACTCCGGCAGCCACGGGTCAAGGCCGTCGACGGGCGCTTTCCAGGCGGTGAGCAGTTCGAGTCCGGCCAGCCGCACGGCGAGCGACGCTTTCGGATAGGAGGCGACGATGTAATTGGCGGCGGCTTCGGGGTAAGGGAGGAGCCGGCGGATGGCGGCTTCGCGGACGACGGCGTCGCGGCGCTGAAACTCCTTGACCAGCCGGACGACGGTGATGGCGTCCGGGGCCCCTTCGGACGTCAGGTCTTCAGACACGACGACGGCGGCCGCTTCCGCATGTGGTACACGGCCTGCCCGGCCTCAGGGCACCCG
>CAZWGW010000576.1:0-5181 GCA_964633565.1 uncultured Planctomycetaceae bacterium | reverse complement strand
ACTATCTGGGACAGCACGGGTCTGCGGCCTCCAAACGGGAGTACAACCGACTCATCGCGCGGTGGCTCGAATCGCATCAACTCTCGGACCGGGGCAGGCGAGAACTGACTGTCGGGAAGCTCGCGACGCTCTACATGCAGCACGCGAAGACGTACTACCGGAAGGGTGGCCGGCCGCGAGTCAGCAATGCATCATCCGCAACGCGCTGCGCCGGCTGGTCAACGCCTACCGCAATCTGCCGGTATCCGAACTCAGCCCGAAGCGAATCAAAGCCGTTCGTCAGCAGTGGATCGCAGAGGGGAAATCCCGAAAGTACATCAACGGCATGGTGGGCATCGTGAAGTCGATGGTCCGTTGGGGCATCGAAGAGGATTTGATCGAAGGCTGCCAGGGGAACTACGCCTTGCTCATGCGAGGTGTGTGCTGGCAGCGGGAGGGAAGGTCTGATGCCAAGGAATCGGAAGGTGTCCGGCCTGTCCCGGAAGCCATGGTCAATGCCGTCCAACCTTATGTGAAACCGGAAATCTGGGGTCTGATCCGGTTCCAGCTTGTGACGGGAGCGCGGCCGTCTGAAGCGTTGTCGCTACGGATGATCGATGTTGCGACGTCAGGCGACGTCTGGGAGTACACCGTTGCCGACACCGTGAACAAGACGGCTCATCACAAGCGAAAGCGCGTCGTGATGATTGGACCCGAGGGACAGCGAGTCCTCCGCGAGTTCATGCGTCCTGACCTGGCGGCTACGTGTTCAGCCCGGATTCGGAAGGGAGACGATCCTACCGCCGGGATTCGTATCGCAATGCTATCGTTCGGGGCTGCGAACTGGCTTTCGGAATGCCCATTAGGTTAAGGCAGATCGACCGCTGTTTAGGCGGGCAAAAGGAGCTGACGCCAGACCAGCGGTCAAAGCTTCGCCAACGATTGTTTGCGGAAGCCCGCGAGTGGCGCCGGGAGAATTGTTGGCACCCGAATCAACTGCGGCACAATTTCGCGACGCGGGCGCGACGTGCGGCAGGTCTTGAAGCGGCACGCGTGACACTGGGGCATTCGTCGGCCGCGGTGAGCGAAATCTACGCAGAGCGGGACATGGATGCGGCCCGCGCTGTGGTCGCGAAGATCGGTTGAGCTGGTACACTCTTGTACGACGGCGCGGCTAGGCTGATCCCCGAACGCCGCGACCCTTGGCGGTTGCCGCGTCCGTCGTTCGCTTCAAGGGACCACCCGGAGGGAGGTGGCACAGTGAACTTGGCACAGCAGATTGCCGACCTGAAATGGTTGACACCCGCAATCGACGACACGATGCGGTTTGCTGGACTAACGATGCACTGGTGTTGATCCAATGTTGATCGAACTTGAACTGGGGGACGACGATGAGGCAGGCTGGTGTGCCGCAGCCGATTGGGTCGGAGTGATGGAGGAAAAGTCGGTACCGTGGATCGAATCGCTGGATATGTTGTCCGATGCGTTGATCATGTCCAAGTCGGATAGGACATCTGTCTCTTTTGGTAGCGAATTTGTTGAGCCGACTGCTCACCATCTCGCGAAGAAGTTTGTTCTTACGTGCTTCGATTGCGTGCAAGTGGCAGCCGAGCATGCGGAATACTTGCATGGCGACATGTTGGCTCAGAAACCGGCTGATTGGAGCTGCCGACAGCGCAGATGGGTTAAGCGGAGGATGGACCATCTTCTGGAGGTTGACATCGTCGGGCTATCTGCGGCCATGCAGATTGAGCAAGCACACGCACGACACTGGCTACTGGCGCAGCACAACAATGACCAATGACCTCCGTCCGGACACTGAGGCGCCAGAAGGTAACAGGGGAACTTCCGTCTCCACGCGGGATCGCACATTTGCTGTGGCAGACCGCACAACTGCCGTTCGTTATCAGCCCCTCGCTCTCCGGCCCCATGCAGAAACACCAGCAGCGGATAACGGTTACCGGCGTCGATCTGTGCGGGCGACAGCAGGCGGTAGCTCAGGCTGCAGCCATCCAATTCGGCAGCCGGGTTGCCCGGAGTACCGCGGGCCTCAAACAACGTCAGCGCGCGTCGTGAGGGGCGTATCGGGCGGGCGTCCGCGTGTCCTTCCGGCGCCAAATCGATCACAACCACGGCGCAGTACAGCGTCACCCACACCGCGACGAGCACCGCCAGCGACCGATTCTGCCTGGTCTCGTCGCTGAGCGTCATCCCGGGATCTCCGCCATGCTCGGCGGAGTGTCGCCGACCGGCGCCAGCGCGTCCAGACCGGTGCGGACCACAAACTGAATCTCATCCCTCACTCCCCCGCCCTCACCGCCACGTGCCCCACCTGCGCCGCGTCCGCCGCCGGAAAATCGCTCCGGAAATGCACGCCCCGGCTCTCCGTCCGCGCCAGGGCCGACGCGATCATCAGCCGCGCCGCCAGCAGCATGTTCTGCAGTTCCCAGCCGTCGACCGCATTGAACTCGCGCGACGCGACGTACCGGTCCCAGAACTCCACTTGTTCGGCCGCCTGCTTCAGCCCCGCCCCGTCTCGCCGGATGCCCACCTGCCGCCACATCAGGCTCGTCAGCGACGCCCGCAGGTCCGGCAGGTTCAGTTCCTCGTCCTCGGCGTGTGTCGTCGTCCACCCCGATTCCAGCGGCAGGACGCGGTATTCATCGTCCCGCCCCAGCGCGGCCGCCGACGCGTGCTCGCCACACAACCGGCCGAAGTACAACCCCTCCAGCAGGCTGTTCGATGCCAGCCGGTTCGCGCCATGCAGCCCGCTGGACGTGACTTCGCCCGCGCCCCACAGCCCGGGGAGCGTCGTCGCGCCGCGCTCGTCGATCGTGAGACCGCCGATCATGTAATGGGCGCCGGGCCGCACCGGGATCAGATCATGCGCGAGGTCCAGCCCGAACTCGCGGCACACCTGCCCGATGTGCGGGAACCGCTCGGCCACGCGCTGCGGCGGGATGTGCCGCAGGTCGAGATAGACGCACGGGTGATGCGATTTCGCCATCTGATCGGTGATCGCCCGGCTCACAATGTCGCGCGGGGCGAGTTCCTTCCGTTCGTCGTAGTCCGGCATGAAGCGGAAGCCGGCGGCGTCGACGAGGTACGCCCCTTCGCCGCGGACCGCCTCGCTGATCAGGTGCCGCGAGCTGCCGGCGATGTACAGCACCGTCGGATGGAACTGCATCATCTCCATGTCACGGACTTCGGCCCCCGCGCGGAACGCCGATGCCTGGCCGTCCGCGGTGGCGACGTCGGGGTTGGTCGTCTCGCGGTACAGCCGCCCCGCGCCGCCGGTGGCGAGGATCGTCTGCTTGGCCCACACGAACGTCTTGCCGTGGCTGGCGTTCCAGACCAGCGCGCCGCGGCACTCCCCGTCGTGGGTGAGCAGGTCGATCGTAAATGTCTTCTCCCAGATCTCGACCGACGGCGCACTCCGCACACGTTCGATCAGCGCCCGCATCACTTCGCGGCCGGTGGCGTCCCCCAGGGCGTGGGCGACGCGGCGATGGCTGTGCCCCCCTTCCAGCGTGAGCGCGAGCGCCCCCTCGTGGTCGTCGAACCGTGCGCCGAAGGCGACCAGTTCCCGAATCAGGTCCGGCGCGGCCGACACCACGTCGTTGACCACGGTTTCATCACACAGACCCGCGCCGGCGGTGATTGTGTCGGCGGCATGGCTGGTAATCGTGTCGGAGGGGTCGAGCGCCCCGGCAATTCCTCCCTGCGCCCAGGCGCTGTTCGACAGGTCAACGCGGTCTTTCGTCACGACGACGACGCGCAGCCGGGGATCGATCTCCAGCGCCGCCCGCGAGCCGGCGATCCCCGCTCCGATGATCAGCACGTCCGCAAACATGTGCGGCACGCGCTTGGGGTCAAACCGGACGAGGTAGCGCCGTTTGGGTGACAGGTGCAGCAGGGGCATCAGCGAGCAACCAGGGGTTCGACTGCAGGAAACCGCGTGACCCGCGCTGGCGGGTGGTCTCAATTCTACGCCGGCGCGCGGCCGACCTGAACCCTCGGGCCGTCCAACGTACGTACAATCCAGAACACCCCGGCACGGCCGGTTGCGATCCGGATTCCGGTGACGGCGCGCCGGGGCTGGGAAGGCGAGTCGTTTGGCTTCGATCCGGGCTCGTGTTAGAGTCAGTTGGAAACCTCAATCCAGCCCACCCTCGGGAGTTCGTGATATGCGCAGCCGTCGACCGGTCCCATTTTCGGCTTTCCCGCGCCGCGCAGCGGCCCTGGCGGCCTGCCTGGCGGCCTGCTCTGCGAGCGGCCGCGCCGACGACGCTCCGCCGGCGGACCCAAAGCCGGCTGACCAGGACAAGGCCGACGCGACGCTGCTGTTCGACGGCGAGACGCTCAAGAACTGGAAAACGACCCCCTTCGGCGGCGAGGGCGAAGTGGAGGTGAAGGACGGCTGCCTCGTGATCGGCGCGGGGCAGCCGCTGAGCGGCATCACCTGGAACGGCGGCAAGCTGCCGCGCGTCAATTACGAGATCACGCTCGAAGCCAGGCGCGTGCAGGGGAGCGACTTCTTCTGCGGGCTGACATTCCCGGTCCAGAAGGACCCGTGTACGTTAATCCTCGGCGGCTGGGGCGGAGCGCTGACCGGACTGTCGAGCATCAATCACCAGGACGCATCGGAAAACGAGACGACCAACTTCTTCAAGTTCGAGAACGGCCAGTGGTACAAGGTCCGCCTGCGCGTCACCGACAAGCGCATCCAGGCGTGGCTGGACGACAAGGAACTGGCGGACGTCGACTACTCCGACAAGAAGATCGGCATCCGCCTGGAGATGATCAAGGAGAAGTGGCCGGACACGCTGACCAAGGCGCGCCAGGGCAAGGTGCAGTTCTGGGTGCTGGGAGATTCGGCCTCGGCCCCGGACGCGGACACGTGGCTCGCCTTGCTGTACGGCCCGAACAACGAGCAGAACCTGGGGCGTTTCAAGCTCGACCGCTACGACGAGCTCTACGAAAAGGCGCGGCTCATGCCCGACTCGCCGGAGCGCACCAAGCTATACCAGGAGATGACCAAGCTCATCGTCGCGTATGCCCCCTGGCGCATCAACTCGAACCGCATCCGCACCGACATGTGGTATTCGCGGCTCATCGGGTATCGGCGCCATCCCATCCTCACGTTCAACACGTGGAAGTGGGTGGACATCGACGCGAGGTGAAGCCACTCCCCTGGCACAT
>CAZWGW010000575.1:0-5193 GCA_964633565.1 uncultured Planctomycetaceae bacterium | reverse complement strand
GCTTTTCGTTCAGCCAGTACGGGCTGGTGATCTCCTTAAACGCATAAATCGCGGCCTGAATCCCCTCCGCCCAGGCCACCGCCACCAGCTTGATGTCGCCGTGCACGTCCCCCACCGCGAAGATCCCCTTGCGGCTCGTCTCGTAATACGGGTCGACCGCGATACTGCCGTCGGCGTTGAGTTTCACGCCCAGCCGGTCGAACGTCTCCTTCGCCGAGAGGAACCCGATCTGCACGATCGCGTAATCCGCGAGCAGCGCTGCGCCGGTCGACAGTTCCAGCGCCATCCGGCCTCCGTCAAAACCGGCCTTCGCGACCTGGGCGTTCAGATGGATCGTCCCGCCCGTCTCGCGCACGCGGCGAACGGAGTCCGCCTTGCCGGCCGCCTCGGCGCCGCGCACGATCAGGTCGACGTCGCCGCCGCGCTCCAGCACCATCACGGCGGCGTCCAGCCCCGAGTCGCCGCCCCCCACCACCGCCACGCGGCTGCCCGTGTAGTCGCCGATCTTGGGCATCTTGTAGAAGACCTTGGGCGAGTTCAGCGCATCGAGCACCGGCAGTTTCCGGGGGTAGTGCAGCAGTCCGACGGCCAGGATCACCTTGCGGCACAGGTAGCTCGTCTTGTCGGTGACGACGCGCTTGAGCACGTCCCCTTTCTGTTCCTGGTCCGTATCCTCCACCGTCCGCAGTTCTTCGTTGAACCGGAACTGCACCAGTGCATCGACTGCCTGACGGTACACGCGGGCCGACAGTTCTTCGCCCGTGATGCCGTCCGGAAACCCGGGGATGTCCACGATCCGCTTGTCGGCATACAGGAACTGCGGCTGGCCGCCGGCCTTGTCCTTGGCTTCAATGATCAGCGTCGTCAATCCGCGATGCGCCGTGGTGAGCGCCGCCGCCAGACCGGCCGGCCCCGCTCCGATGATCACGACGTCCCAGAACGGGAGATTGCCGAAATCGATCCCGGGACTCAGCTCGGTGACCTTGAAGTCGGACATGGCATCCTCCCCGTAATGCACGCGGCTCGCGCGCACATGCGTTGCATCGACCAGAATGCCGCAATTCTACGGACCCGCCTGCAGGCAGCAATGTAATTGTTACTGCTGGACACGCGGTGTCCCACGTCCGAGAATCGCGGCACCATGCCCGAGCTGCCGGACATCACCGTGTACATCGAGGCGCTGCAGCAGCGATTCGTGGGGCAAACGCTCGAACGGGTCCGGATCGTCAGTCCGTTTCTGCTGCGGACCCATGACCCTCCCGTCGATGAGTTGCAGGGACGCCGGGTTGAATGTCTCCACCGGCTCGGCAAACGGATCGCGATCGGCTTCGACGACGACCTGTGGCTCGTGTTGCACCTGATGATCGCCGGCCGCCTGCACTGGAAGCCGGCCGGCGTAAAGGTCCCGGCGAAAATTGGCCTGGCGGCGTTCGATTTCCCGCATGGCACGCTTCTGCTCACCGAAGCGGGCTCCAAAAAGCGCGCGTCGCTGTACGTCGAACGCGGCACGGCCGCGATGGAAGCGCACCGGCCACTCGGGATCGAGGTCCTGGAGGCCGAGCTGCCGGAGTTCCGCCGCGTGCTGACGCGCGGCAACAACACGCTCAAGCGGGCGCTGACCGACCCGCACCGCTTCAGCGGCATCGGAAACGCGTATTCCGACGAAATCCTGCACCGGGCAAGGCTCTCGCCTGTGTCCCTCACGCTCAATCTCACGCGGGCGGAGATCGAAGCGCTCTACCACGCGGTCCGCGCCACGCTCACGGACTGGACCGATCGCCTGCGCGCCGAGGCGGGAGGCAGGTTCCCGGAGAAGGTCACCGCTTTCCGCAAGGGGATGGCGGTCCACGGCCGCTACGGCAAGCCATGCCCCGACTGCGGCACGGCCGTCCAGCGCATCCGCTATGCCGACAATGAGACCAACTACTGCCCGCGTTGCCAGACCGGCGGCAGAGTGCTGGCCGACCGCTCCCTGTCGCGGCTGCTCAAGAACGACTGGCCGCGGACGATCGAGGAGTTGGAGGGGGCGTAATCAATTGCCGCTCAGGTCTTTTCAATGCGAGTTCACGCCCCTATACTTCTCGCTCCACAAACCCCGTGTGATTGACAGAAAGCGAGGCAGTCATGGCGAAGAATGGTCGCAAGCTCAAGAAAGCCAATCACGGCAAACGTCCCGCCAGCGCAATGGCGCGGCGGGCCAAGCGAGCGCATCTCAAAGTCGGTCGCTGAACGCGGTTCGACGTCGACACCAGAACGGAACAGCCCGGCGGCCGATGCGGCCGCCGGGCTGTTTGATTGTCGCCTTTCGCTCCGCGAAAGCGTGTTACGCCGCCGATGCGTTCTGCTCCGGCCGGCTGAACCACAGCTCCCGCGGCAGACAGCCCACGGCTGCAATCAGCAATTGCGACAGGCAGAACAGCCCCAGCGTCAACAGCACTCCCTCCGTAAAGCCGTAGGAGTGCAGGCCGACGCCGAGTTCGTTCACGCCGAACCACGACCAGCTCACGGCGATATTCCCCAGCACGGCGAGCACCGCCAGGCCGCGGTCCTTCACCAGGCCGTCCCACCGCGCGTGCAGCACGAGTGCGTTCCAGAGCACGATCATGAGGGCGCCGTTTTCTTTCGGGTCCCAGCCCCAGAAGCGGCCCCATGAGTCGTCCGCCCACAGGCCCCCCAGCACGGTACCGAAGAAGCTGAACAGGATTGAAAAGCAGAGCGCACCATAGGTCATGCGCGGCAGGAGCCGCAGGATGCCCAGATCCGGGCGGAGCGCGCTGACTAACAGCAGGATTCCGAAGGGTGACGTGACCAGCGATGCCAATCCAAGCAACCGCACCCCCCAGGATTACTGCCACGGTCAGCAGGCCGAGGCGGTTCCCGCGAACGATGTACAGGATTCCGAGCAACCCCGACACGAACGTCGTCGCGTAACCCAGCGTGATGCACACCACGTGCGTCGCCAGCCAGAATTGCGTGTCGAGCACCGCCTGCAGCACGGTGAACGTGTCACCGGGATTGACGAGCGCGAGAAAATGCGCAATCCCCAGGCATTTGAACCCGCCGACCGACGCGATCAGGTTGCCGATGCCAATGCGATAAAACCACTCCAGCACCAGGCCGAGCAGCACGACGCCCCACCCGATGAACACCGCCGACGAATACAGGTTCGTTACGGGCGGTCGCCCCGAAATCTGCATCCGCATGATGATGGCCCACGTGTGGACGCCGAGCACCACCACCATCAGCCAGAACGCGGAGCGGTTAAGCGTCTTCGAGAATCCGAGCCAGCTCGCGCACGTCAACACAAAGGCGATGATGTACGTCACGGCGCTGTAATAGAACGGCGCAAAGTGGTTGAAGAATGACTCCTTGTGAATGATCCGTCGATCGATCCCCTTCGGGTTTTCCCGGGCCAGGGCCTGCGCGTAGCTATTCACCGCTTTGTTAAATGTCCCGGCGTCGTTCTGTTCGTACGCCAGAACGATCGAATTGAAGCGCGTCGTCACTTCCGGCGCCTCTTCTTCCAGCAATTGCGACTGCAGGTAGGCGCGCAGCACGGCGGAGGAGAAAGGGAGCCACTTGCCCGTCGGTCCTGATGCCGCACCATCTTCATCGGCGACCGGTATCAGCAACGGCAGTTGGCTCGCCTCCAGCCGCGCCGACTCGTCCATCGCCACCTGCACCACCGAGTGCAGCTTCTCGCGCGCCTTGTCCGGCTCCTGCTCCATCTCCTCGCGCGTCGGCAAGCGCGGCAGGCCCGGCGCCACAAAGGCGTCCCGGACCTTCTGATACATCTGCAACTTCGTCCGGAACTCCAGCACCTTGCGCTGGTAGAAGGTCAGTGCCGCTTCGTTCGTCTGGCCCAGTTTCTCGGCCTCGCGCAATTGCTCCATGTACTTTGGCAACTGCTCGCTGAATTCCTCGATCGAATAGCGGAACCCGTCACGCCGCTCCAGTCCGAGCGTTTGCAGCAGTTCCAGGTTCTCGATCCGGAACACCCGGTGCTGCCGCGACGCCTCCGCGTCCGTGATCACGTCCAGCAGCCACTTCACGGCCGGCTGCTTTTCGGACGTCGCCGCATACACGGCTTCGTCGACGGCATACCGGCTGGCGCCGGTCTTCGCCTTGATCGCGTCGACCAGCGCGGGCAGTTCGGCGTAATTCCCCCTGAACCCGGCCAGGTCCGAATCGCCCAGCGTCTTCCAGCGCTTGCGGAGCCTGTTCTTGATCGCACCGAGGTTCTGCTTCATCGTCGCCTCGTCCATCCGGCCCGTCATTTCCTGCCGGTCGGAAATGACCAGCAGGCTGTTGCGGGCCAGCGTGTCGATCGGCTTGGGGCGTCCCTCATAGACCACCGGGATCTCGCCGAACGCCACCAGGTCCATCTGGCCTTCGCGCGCGGACGGCATCCGCGCCTTGCTCAGCAGGTAACCGCCGAACACGGCAACGACCAGCCCCGGCACGAGCCAGCCGAGCATCTGCACGTCCCACGCCGGTTTCTCCAGGGCCTGCGTCGCGGCCTTGCGCTTCCGGCGCGACTGCTTCTGTTCGGATTCCGGAATGAAGAACGCGTCCTCGCTCTCCAGAATCGGCTCCAAGTCGACGCCGCGTTCCCGCCGACCCAGGAAGCGCACCAGCGCGATTCCAAACTGGGCCACCAGTCCCACGACGACGATCATGCAGGCCACGTACGGGATCATCCAGCCGGTGTTCTTCACGACCTGCAGCGACGTCCACTCTTTGGATCCCGAATAAATCCGGTTCGGCGGGATGTAGCTGCTCTGGTAGAATGTCTCGCCGGAATACCGCAGCGGATTGTTCATCCAGATCCGCACTTCCCGGTCGGTGCCGTGCTCCGGATCGACAAGCTGGATGAACGACGAATAGTCGCGCGGCGTATCCGTGCCGATGTAGTCCTCCTTGCGGATGTCGTTCAAAGTAAAGGCATAAGGCTTGTACGTGCGCTTGTAGCGCAGGTTGATCGCATAGCTCTTCTCCCCGATCTGCACTGACTGAAGGTTCTCGCCGAGGTCATAGGGGTCGAGCAGTGTGCTGACGAGATACGTGCCGAGGTCGCGGCCTGACTCTTTCTCGGTCAACCGCACGTAGGCCGCCGGGCTGTCGACCCCGCCGCCGGTGTCGGTCCCCGTGGTGGGCCGCAGCGGCGCGGCAAACCGCGTCAGCCCGGCGCCC
>CAZWGW010000574.1:0-5201 GCA_964633565.1 uncultured Planctomycetaceae bacterium | reverse complement strand
AGATCGAACGTGTCGCGCAGCCAGCGGATCTGCGTCTTGAGGCCCTCGGCCTCGCCGTAGTTCATGCCCGCGGCGGGCTCGTCGAGGAGCAACAGCTTCGGCTTCAGCATCATCGCGCGGGACACAAACTTGATCAGGTGGATCGGCGCATACAGATTGACCTTTAGGACACGGTCAATATCCCTGGCGTGCATCGTCGCCAGCACTCCGTCGAGACCAATTCCCGCATTATTGACAAGGCCGTACGGAGGACCGTGTTCTTTTATGATTCCCGTCACCAGCGCGTGGATCCCCTCGATTTCCGACAGATCGTACTCTACGAACCTCGCCGTCCTCCCCTCGTCGGCTAATCGCGCAAACTCAGCCGTTGCGCGGCGTCCAATGCCGACGATTGCGTATCCCTCGCCGGCAAGTCGTTGCGACACTGCCAGCCCCAGCCCACGGCTCGCTCCCGTCACAATGACTGTCTTAGTTGCTTCGGACAAGTTTTCCCGTCTCACTTTGCGGGAGATCGCCGACAATTCGCAATTCCGCCGGCACGGCATACCGGGCGAGCCGCTCCCGGCAATGTCGCAGCAGTACGTCTCTCAGCGCCTCGGGTTGAAACTCGACTCCGCATGCCGGGACGACTTCTGCCGCAACCAATGCACCGGTAATCGGGCTCTTGCGCGGGAAAACGCGCGCCTGCCACACGTACGGACTCTCCAGCAATGTGCGTTCCACCTCTTCGGGATGAACCTTGCTGCCCCCCACGTTGATCACGCCATTCTCCCGACCGAGGAAGAGGTAACGGTCGCCGGACTGGAGCACCGCATCCCCCGTGTCGACAAATCCTTCAGAGTCAGCAAAACGATCGTCCGACCCGATGTATTTTCCTCTGACCCCGCAATTCCGCACAAATAGCCGCCCCTGTCGCACTTGAATCTCGACGCCGCCAGGAGCCGACTGTACGAATGCCGCCGGGAAGCCGGCCAAACCATCTGAGACGGAAAACCCGACTCCGGCCTCGGTTGAGGCGTAAATGTGCGTGACCCGGGCCTCCGGAAAGGTTTTCTGCAACGTTGAAAGCACTCGCTGATCGGCAATTTCCCCACCCAGTGTCGCCTGCTTCAGCGGTAGCCGTTCGACGCCTGACAACATCAGCAACTTGCGCCACAGGGTCGGTGTGGCCGAAAGATGTGTGCATCCTCCTTCCACCAGTTCTCCCAATTGCTGCTCCAGCGGCGCACCAGGCGACGGACTGATCAGCGTCGAGCCGCTCAATAGGGACTGCAGGAGCACTTGTAAACCCGCGAAGCGTGCAAAATCGTAAAGCAGGCCCCATCGGACCCCGTTTCCACGCTCAATGCTGAGCTTGCTCGTGCGAGTCAGGGACGACAGCGTGTGCCCCACCAGTTTCGGACTGGCCGTCGTCCCTGATGTCGCCACCACCCACGTCGTTTCGCAGTCGGCTTGTCTTCCACAAGCGTCAGCGAGTCCGTCAAAGTCCTGCGGCAGCCGAAAATGTGCCATGCCGCCGAGTAAATCGTCGGGAAGTCCATGGGCGTCTGACAGGATCGCTTCGCAATTTCCCAACCTGGCCAGTGCCGACACAACACTCGGCCGCACGTCGCGCGATATCAGACAGATGCTGCGCGCACGGCCGTCCAGCAAGGCCAGACTGCGTACGGCGTGACACACATTTGACACGTACATCAGCACGTGCCGTATGCAATCACCGCCGCTGTCACTGCGCTTTCCGATACGGAGGTCGCCATACTGCGTCGTAACGCAGTGCTGAAGGAGCGCGGTTCGCTCTCCTGGCACTCTCTGCAGATAATCGCCAAGGCAGTTCACGGGGCATGCCGCTCGTAGAACGCCACAAATTCGCCGAATGTGCGGGGATAGAACGGCTCATCCGACATCGTAAACGGGTCGAATCCGAGTCGTTCCTCAAGTCGGGTCACCAGGATTGCAAACGCCAGCGAATCCAACCCGCATTCAAGCAGCACGAGATCGTCTTTCACCTGCGGTGGCTCCGCCTGCGCCTGCTCGCGAAAGGTCGTTGCAAACAGGTCTTCAATCGCGCCCCTCACCGAAGTTGATTCCCGCAGCATTTCGATCACCTGATTCATGACACTGTCCGCGCTTCGTCAAAATCCTCTTCCTGAAGGATCTGGTTCCGCGCGACGGAACGCCGCAGTCGGCGTCCGACAAACTCGCCGAGCCGGGCAGCCAGAATCCCGGTGCCCGGCTTTTTCACGGCGAGGTCCCCTTCCGCAACGATGCAGCCGGCATTCAGGTCGTCGCGTGCCACAAGACTCTTGGAGAAAATCGCCTTAAGTGGAGCCATCTCGCGCGCGGCGGCGTCCTTGTCCACGGGATTCGCCACCATCGTTTCGATCTTCCGCACCCCTTCGACGAGTTGCTGTAGCTCCTCCGGCGTCAGCGACGCCGGCACGTCCGGGCCGAACGCGCGGCGGCTGAGCGTCACGTGCACTTCGATCAGGTCGGCCCCCAGCACGCACGCCGCCAGCCCCGCGTAAATCTGGCCGCTGTGGTCCGACAGTCCGACCGGGCACGCATATCGCTCTCGCAACTCCGTCAGCACGTTGAGTCCCACTTTTTCGGGCGGACAGGGATAGCTCGTCGTGCACTGAAAAAGTGCAAACGGCACTTCCGCCTGGCGGACCAGGTTCACCGTGTCGTCGATCTCGGACCAACTGGCTATCCCGGTCGAAATGAGCAGCGGCTTTTTCGTCGCGGCCATGCGCTTGAGCATCGGCGCCGTCCGCACTTCCCCGGACCCGACTTTCCAGGCCGGCACGCCCACGCGTTCCAGCAGGTCGACTGCCTCGATTGAGAACGGCGAGCTCAGGAACACGAGGTCCCTTTCCGCCGCGTGTCCCGCCAGTCCCCGCCATTGTTCCTCGTTGAACGACGTGCGCTGCCAGTAATCGTATCGCGACCCGTCCTGCCGACTGAACTTGACCCGGAACGGCTCGGCCGGCGTGCTCTCGGCCTCGGCAATGTGCGTCTGGAATTTGACGGCGTCGGCGCCGGCGTCGGCGATCACGTCGATGAACGCGTGTGCCGTGCCGAGGCTGCCGTCATGCGCGAGACCGACCTCGCCGATGAGAAAGCACCTGGCCCCGCCACCGATCCGGTCCAGTTCAATGTGGAATTTGTCGCTCTGCATCCAGAGTGGCGAGGTTGGCTGAAACTGTTTGGTCACGATTTCCGCTGTGGACGGCAGGCAAAAACCATCCCCGCACGCGGTCACCCACCCGATAGCGAAATCGACGCAGTGTGCGCCGCTGCCGATGCAACCACGCGCCGAATTGTGAATTCGGCAGCGTTGCCAGTTCGGCGCTCACCTTCGCGTAAGTGCTCGTCGGTTGCGTTGTTGGCTGGCCTGGCCTCGCGAGCATCCGCATATGTGTCGAGGGCACTCCTTCGCGGCGCTGTTCCGCCACGACTTCGTCGGACTGAAGGCGGTCTACCATCACGGAGTCCGGCAACACGTCAAAACCGGCAACCTGCAGCAGCGATTCCAGTGTTGATGGAACAAACATGTACACGTGGTCGATTTGCGTTGCTTCATACACAGCCCGTTTTGATTGGCATTGCCGAATGAAATCCATGCACTCGACAAAGAAGGCACCGCCCGGACGAAGCGTGTTGCGCACGTGCTCAGACACTGCACGCGGATTCAACAGGTGATTAAAAGTTTGAGAGCACAGAATGAGATCAAATCTGTCCGCGTGACTTTCCGCATATTCTTCGAATAGTCCCACGGTCGTTGGAACGCCACGCGCCTCAGCATACACCGCATCGCTGGGGGATGGTTCAACGCCGCGCACCTCCGCACCAAATGCCTGTTGCAGTGCGAACAGGAGGCCCCCTGTGCTGGAGCCGATATCCAGGATTCTGCCCGGAGACGTGATTCCGTTCCTGCGCAGATAGGCCGATAGCCAGTTTCCCCGCCGGACCTGCTTGGCAAAACGCTGTTCGGGACTTTCCACAAGGTCCCGGCCATGGTGGGCCGCCATTTGTCGGCGGTATTCATGTTCATAGTAACGCGAATACCATGCCGGTGTCATGCGAGGCGTGATGTAGATCAGTCCACATACGCGACAAATGACAGACGTCACGCGCAGGCGGTTTCGGTCGCGCTGCGCGATCACTTCGCAGTCCGAGCTGCCGCAAATATTGCATGGAACCTGCTCGTAATCTGCGTCTTTGTAACGGAATTGCCGCATAAATGGCTCAGACCGCCCGCCATTCCATCGTCAAGTGCCCTGGGAGACGCTGTTTGATGCCCAGCCGATTAACTCATACACGCTGTTCCGCCGTAATTGTGGCGCCACGACGCGGCGTCAGCACGGACGACAGTGTTTCGCCTCTGGTCTGCGGGTCGAGGCACACGAAAAAGGCGCTCACCGCGGTGACAGCGCCAACGGCGGCGGCCAGCGGGAACCATTCCAGCAGGCGCGAAGGCTCGGAAAGACGGGCGAGTGCATAGGCCAATACGACGCCCGGCGCCGCCGCCAGCAGCGGGCGGACGACGACGGTACTGAGGTAGCGTGTCCATGAGCATTCCAGGAGTTGACAGGCAAAATAGGGGCAAAGACCAACGTTGACAATCACGCTCGACGCCAGCAATGCCCACGCCATCCCTTGAACGCCGCGCCACTGCACCATCACGACGCCAACCGTGACGGTCACCGCAGCCGCAATCAACTTGAGCTTGGTGATGAAATCAACACGGTCGATACCCGTGAGGATCGAGTTCAAGCCTCCACTGACCATGTCGGCCACAAGGCACACGGCCAGGACCCGCATGACCGGTTCCACCTGTGGCGCGAAGCCCGGTCCCAGCCACAGTTCAATGAATGACGCCCCCAGAAACCACAGGATCGTCGCCACCGTTAATGCCAGCGTGACCAGCAGGCGCGCCGAGAGAATCATCATGCGCACCAGGTCGTCGCGCCGACCCTGGGCGTCAAGATGGCTCGCGACAGGCACGAGCACGCCACCCACGCCGCCCGTTAAAGAGTGCGCTTTGGTTATCAACGAATTCGCAATCGAGAAAAATGGGACCGTCGCAGGCCCGAGCAGGTAGCCGATAATGAACGGCGCGGACTGCGTCTGAAACCTCCCCGCCACATGCCGCAGGACGCTCCACGAACTGAACCGGAACAACCGGCGGAACATCTCCC
>CAZWGW010000573.1:0-5212 GCA_964633565.1 uncultured Planctomycetaceae bacterium | reverse complement strand
CGCGGCAAACCGCGTCAGCCCGGCGCCCGCGGTGGCCACATTTCGTGTCTCTTTGGGCGCCATCGCCGGTCCGACGATGTCGGCATTCTGCAGGTATTGCAGCACTTCGACGTCGACCGGCAGTTCCGGGTCCGACACCCGCGATCCTGCGGAGAGCAGGCCCGCCGGTACGACGGTGTGCTGTTCCTGCGTCTCGCCGGCCGTTTCGACAAATGCCAGCTCCACTGCGCGGATGTCTTCCACGTAGTTCTTCGAATGCCCCTCTTCGATCCGCATCTGCGCTTCTTCCGCCTGCACGCCGACCAGCCCCTCGCTGACCATCATCAGGCCGATGCCGCCATGCAGCAGCACAATCCCCGCCCGTTTTTTGAAGATCAGCACGCATCCCGCCAGCAGCACCAGCGCCGCCAGCGTGGCTTCCGTAAGCTGGAACAGGATCCGCATCGACGCATCGCTGAACCGCGTGTTGATCCCGGCCATCACCGACCAGATCAGCACACCCATCAGCGCGACGGCCGTCAGCCCCAGCCCCCACCGCAGGCTCACGAGATTGACGGTAAAGATGCCATAGACCGCGGCAGCAGACAGCACCAAGAGGCCCAGTTGCAGCAGGTGCCACAAGGCGTCCCAACTGATCCACGCCGTATCCTGGATGCCGCTGGCTGACGAGCCGCCCAGGATGACCAGCGTCGTGACCAGCGCCCCCACGGCCAGCGTGTTGCAGCCGGCGGCCAGCCGTGCCCCGCGCGCCTGGATCCTGAACCGCAGCAGGTGGGCGGCGAACAGGTTGACCATCATCACGGCCCCGATCGTCCAGCCCTTCGGGAACGGAATCCCATGTTTCCAGTTGGCCAGGACGAGCAGCACACAGCCGACGGCGGCGATCACGGACGCCGCCGCGATGCGGACGGCCTCGTTCCGGAAACCGCGCCACGCCCCGATCGCCGCCAGGTATGTCGACACTCCGATCAGACCGACCATCACCGCCTTGGGAACCAGGAACCCGAGCCCTTCGACCGATGACGGAAAGAACGATGGCGGCGCCTGCCTTGTAATTGCCGTCACCGGCGGGAAACGATGGCGGCGCAAACAGCGCGAAGTCAATCCAGACGAAGAACGCACCGGGATCGATCCACGGGAACCCCGGAAGCCGCAATTCCGCCAGGTCAATCCGGAAGTACTGGCTGACAACCTCCCAGATATCCAGATTGACCTGGGCCATGGTCCCGGCCAGCACGATGAAGATCGACATGCCCAGCAGGGCGACCGTCAGCTTGAGCGACGCGACCGGTGTCAGCGCCTGGCGGATCGGCTGCCACAACGACAACTGCCAGGCCGGCTCCTCATCCGGGGCTTCGGTCTTGACGTCCCGTTCCAGGACGCCTTCGTCAATGGGTTGGGTTGATGTGGACATATCCGTTGCCTCCGATGGCGGTGATCGTCTGTCGATGGCCGCCGCAAACCTCTGGCCGGAACCGGTGAAGCCGATGGCTGAAACCGGACTACGGTTTGAAATGCACAGTCTTCAGGAATTCGTGAAATCGCTCCGTCTCGCGCGCCGCGAGTTCCCTGTCGCCCCGCAACTTGAAAAACAGGTTCGTCCCGCCGCGCGGTACGATGGCTCCCAGGATCGTTTCCGTTTCGCCCACGATTTCCGCGTAGTGGCCCGCCACCCCGTCGACTTCGATCGGTTGCAGTGCTGCGGTCAGTTCGGCCGTTGATGCCTCCGGCAGCTTTACCTGTCCGCGCCACCGGGCGATGTTCATTTCCAGGTTACCGCCGGCGGCGCTCACGCTGATTTCGACCTTCCCGTCGGCGGCCGTAAACCGCAGCATCTGCATGGGTCCGGCCGGCGTCGCCTGCCACACGGACGGCGCAGTATAGGACAGCGGCAGGTCGGTCTCTGCACCGGGCGGTGCCGGAGTGGCCGGCTCCCGCAGCACGGTGCCCGCGCGCGGAATCATGGCCGCCAGGATGACGGCCGGCTCGCCGGATTGAAGATCGTTGCCGGCCAGCTTCACCAGAAACGCCGGGCCCGCAGTGGTGGAGATCTCCCGCAGCCCTCCCGACTCCCGGGCGTCTGCCCGCCAGTCGGCTGCTGCGTACGGCGGAAGTTTCACTTGTCCGCGCCAGCGTTCGACGTTCATTCTCAGGTACTCGTCGCTGGCAGGGTCCGCGGCCGTCAGCGTGCTCACGGCCACTTCCAGCGGCGGCTCGCTCCCCCCGATCTTCAACGTGGCGAACCGGAAGTCGTTTCCGGGCGCGCTGCTCCAGCCCTCCGGTAACTTCCACTCCGGTTCGTCGCGACTGGAGAATGAGACCGACTCCACAAGCTGTTCGAACGCCTCAGCCTGTGCCGTCACCGCATCCGGCGGCCCCTGCAACTTGAAAAACCAGGCAGATCCGGGAGCCTGGGTGGATGCGGAAGCGCTCCGCCCCGCCGGGATCTTCTCGACGGTGTACGTCCGAATGCCTTCCGGCCGAGAGCAAGAAGCGAGGCAGGCGCACACGATGAGGGCGCAGCCAGATGGCAGAAGCCGAAACATAAAGGCTGACAGCGAGTTGTGCATGCTTGGGCGGGGCCGGGACACGCCCATGCGAGGGGGCGTGTCCGGTTGTCAGTGCAGGAGGGAGTGCCACCGCTGCGCTTCATCCCTGCTGTTGGGGCACAGGGTAATGCAGCCGCGAGTCGACACCAACGGCAGATTATAGTCCCCAGTCCCCCGGAAAGTACACGCCGTCCCGAAGCCGGACGGAACCAAACCATTCAAACACCTTGGGTTGCTGCACGGCGGACAATGAGATCTTCCTTCGCCGGGCGTTGTAATCTGCCCTGCGTGACGCCATCTTCGCCGGGGGGAATCCAGGAACCGATCGTGAGCCGATGACCAGACAGGAGCGCCAGAATCCGGTGGCATGCAACGAGACCAAATCGTCCGTTGGTATCGCGGACTGCTACTCAGCTGACGAACGGACGTGGATGGAGGCAACGCAGCGCTGGCGGGCGAGACTGTTCCAACCGCTGCTCGCGGGGCTCAACCGGTCAGGGGTGACCCCCAATTCGCTGACGGCGCTGTCGTTCCTCTGCGGTGTCGCGTTCTGCCCACTGTGGGTCGTGAGCCGAACGGCGGCGTTTGTCGCGTTGGCGCTGCACGTTCTGCTGGACGGACTCGACGGCCCGCTCGCGCGGCACCAGGGCGTTGCCTCGCGGCGCGGTTCGTTCACGGACACGATGTCGGACCAATGTGTGGTGACAGCCGTCACCGTCACACTGATGGCCGATCACGTCGTCGGAGTCGTGCCGGGCGGCATGTACGTCTTTCTCTATGCCCTGGTTGTGGGCTTTGCCATGATCCGCAACGCCCTGTCGATCCCGTATTCCTGGGTCGTCCGGCCGCGGTTCGTCGTCTACGCGTGGTTGCTGGTTGAAGCGTACGCCTGGCCGGGAACGATCGACGGACTGCTCTGGGTCTGCAATGCCGTTCTGACCTGCAAGATGCTGACCGGTTTTCTCCGAATCCGCAGCCGCATCTGACCAGGGATACGGGCGGACCGGCAGGGTCTCGATTTGCCCCCGCGGTTCACTATACTGCGCTGAGTCCCTTGCGCCGCACACGGACGTTCGACGACCATTCAGCCCCGGAAACGCATGGCCCAGGAAACAACGATCCACGACAAGCTCACGGAGCTGGCCGGCAACCGGTGGTGGAGCTGGCAGCCGGAAGTGACCGCCATCTACCGGGAGATCGACCCGATCCGCTGGTCGGAGCTGGCCCACAACCCCGTCATCCTGCTCCGCGAATACACACCCGACAAACTTGAAGCCCGGGCGCGGGAACTGGTGCTGCACTCGCGCATCAACGGCGCGTACCGCCGCTGGCACGAGTACATGCAGAGCACCGACACGTGGGGCGATGTGCAGGCCGGCGTGCTGGGCCACCGGCCCGCCGCGTATTTTTCGGCCGAGTTCGGCCTCCACGAATCGCTCCGCATCTACTCCGGCGGCCTTGGCGTGCTGGCGGGGGACCACCTCAAAAGCGCGTCGGACCTCGGCATCCCGCTCGTCGCCGTGGGACTGTTCTACCACGAAGGCTACTTCTCCCAGCGAATCGACGAGCACGGCTGGCAGCAGGAGGACTACACCTTTGCCGAGCCGGCCGAACTTCCGCTGCGGGAGGCACTCGGGACCGACGGCAAGCCGGTGCTGATCTCGGTCGATACGCGCCGCGGCAAGATCCACGCCCGCGTCTGGCGGATCGACGTCGGCCGCATCCCCCTGTTCCTGCTCGATACCAATATCCCCAAGAACTCCGAAGAAGACCGGCAGCTCACGGCGCGGCTCTACGGCGGCGACCATCGCACCCGCATCCGCCAGGAAATCATGCTGGGGATCGGCGGCGTGCGGGCGCTCGCCGCGCAGGGCATCCTGCCGCGCGTCGTACACATGAACGAGGGGCACTCCGCGTTTGCACCGCTCGAAATCATCCGCATGCGGATGAAACACGACGGCATGTCGTTCGACGACGCACTTCGTGAAACGGCGTCCGGCGGCGTGTTCACCACACATACTCCTGTCCCCGCAGGACACGACCGCTTCGACAGCGGCCTCGTGCAGGAACACCTCGGCCCGCTGGCCGACGAGCTGGGCCTCAGCCACGACACGTTCATGGGACTGGGGCGAGTCGATCCACACAATCCGGCGGAGCCGTTCTGCATGACGGTCGTGGCGTTCAAGACCAGCCGCCGCGCGAACGCCGTCTCCAACCTGCACGGCGTCGTCAGCCGGCGCATGTGGCACAGCCTCTGGCCATACCGCAGCGAGGAGGAGATCCCGATCGGCCACATCACCAACGGCGTACACGTGGCCACCTGGCTGGCGCCGCAGATCCGCCTGCTGTACGACCGCGTGCTCCCCGTCAACTGGCACCTCAAGACCGGTCAGCCCGAGGTGTGGGCCGGGTTTGAGCACGTCACCGCCGGCGAACTGTGGGAAACGCATCTCTCGCTCAAGTTCCGGCTGATCCTGTACGCCCGCAGGCGGCTTGTGCAATCCGCTCAACGCCGCGGCCTGCCCGAGACCGAAACGGCCTGGCTGCAGAACGTACTCGATCCGCAGGCGCTGCTCATCGGCTTCGCGCGCCGCTTCGCTCCCTACCTGCGCGCCGACCTGATCCTGCGCGACATCGACCCGCTCGCGCAGGTCGCCGCCAGC
>CAZWGW010000572.1:0-5227 GCA_964633565.1 uncultured Planctomycetaceae bacterium | reverse complement strand
CGCGGATCGCGGAAGTGATCGAGCAGGCGCTCGCTGTACACCCCGGCGTCTCCCACCTGCAGGGTCCGGACCGCGTCGCCGCGGCGGCGTGCGCCGTCCGCGAACAGGGCTGCGACGTACTCGTCCTGGACGACGGCTTCCAGCATCGGCGGCTGCACCGCGATCTGGACATTGTGCTGATCGACGCCCTCAACCCCTGGGGGTACGGCCGATTGCTCCCGCGCGGCCTGCTCCGCGAACGTCCGGCGGCCCTCGCGCGGGCTCACGTGGTCATTGTGACCCGGGCCAATCAATTGTCGGCTGATGACATCGCTCGCCTCCGGAGGGAGATCTCGCAGCACACATCCGCGGAGATTATCGAAAGCCGCTTTGAACCGACCGGCCTGATCAATTCCGCGGGCGAGCGGCGAGACCTGTCGGCCGCGCGCTGTCGGCGGATTGCGGCATTTTGCGGGATCGGCAATCCGGACGGATTTCGAGCCACCCTCCGCGCCGCCGGAGTCAATCTCGACGACGTCCTGTTCCGCGCCTTCCCTGATCATCACCACTACTCACCCGGCGATTGCTCGGCCATCGAGGACATTGCGCAGCGCGGCGCCGCAGAACTGGTGCTGACGACCCGCAAGGACCTGGTCAAAGTTCGCGAGTCCCGACTTGGCGGAATTCCGTTGTGGGCTGTGGAGATTGATTTCCAACCGGCCCCGGCCGAATCGGTGTTGCACCGACTGCACGCGCTGTGACCGCCGCAAACGGCCTCACCACCTGTGCGAGATGCGCGCCGCGGCTCGATCAGAGGCCCCATTGCAACAACCCCGACCGTCTCTTTGCAACTTTCAACCCAAAGGTCGCGAGGAGACGCGCGTCGCGTCTATCGGCGAAGGGAGGCTTCTACTACCGTTTCGCCCTGCCTGTGTCTCAACGGGTCTGCACGCGAATGCAATACTGGTCTGGAATCTTCTGAAGCTGGGCGCGCCAGCACGCAATTGCAAGTGCGGCACGGAGATCGCTCCCGTTGGTGCGGCCATGAATTGTTGACAAAGCGGCCAAGGCGACCAGATTTCGTGAGCGACCGTGTTGACCTCAGACGTAGTAGTTACGTTCACGATCACAACGCGGCACCATGGCTGAGTGGCGTCCCTCCGTCCAAGCAGCGAACATCTGACCTGTGAGAACTCGCGACTTGCCAACGGCCGCCCGGTTTCTGATCCTGATCATCGGTGCCGCCGGCTGCGCGGAGTCGCCAGTGGCCAATCAGGTGCGACCGGCCGCATCCCCCAAGACCTCGCTCCCGCCGGCCGATGCAGTTTCTGCGGTTGCCGGTGCGCACCCTCAACATGTCCTCATTGACGAGTTGATGCAACGTGAGATCTACATCTACGTTGATAAAGGTGAGAATCAATTCGGCCGTCCGTTCGCGGCGCTGGTCCTCGTCGGTCCCGGTACGGAGGGGCATGTCCGGATCGGCGGCAAGGACCTCACGATCGAGGAGGGCCGCGCGGAACTTGCGAGAATTCAGGAGTTGTTGGCTCGCGAGCTGGACCTCTCCACTTTCGCGATGGTGATGGACACGCGAGACAAGGCGAACATGAATCGACCGGAATGGTCCGACCTCAGCAAACTCGCCTGGGACAGTAAATTCGTCTTTACGCCGTGCGGAGTTGAGAACTTTCCGCCGATCCCCATGGCTGCTGAACCCGCACAAGAGCTTCCGTGAGATGCAGCGGCTGAACGTGCAGCGCCATCCCGGCCGTTTCGTAGCAACGCTGATTCTTGTTGCAATAGCCCATTTCATGCTCTGTTACCCTGCGGCGACCTCACGAGGCTATCCCACAATCGGACCCTTCTGGGAAATAATCGCGCTGTACATCATGTTCCCCGCGGTGTGTGTCGCACCCGTGTTCGACGACTTCGAAAATGCGCCGCGGCGACGCTGGCGAATCCTCGGTTGGTTCTCCTTCGCCATGGCGTCCATCTTTGCCGTCGCATTGACGAACCTTCACGATGTGCGACCTCATATCGGACACCTGGCCGGCTACTTCGGAGTATTGCAAGCCGACGCGTTTTTTGTCACCGGAAATACGATCCGGACTCTCGTGATTGCGGTGCCGTTCATTGTGTGCATGGAATCTGTCGGACGCGGATTCTGGTCGCTATTCCGCGCGTTCAGAATTCCCGACACTGTCGGCCAACGTGAGTCGGCACGTTGATTCGAGTTGCAGTGTAGTCCACGCACTCGCCGACATAGCCGCCGGCTTTCGCCGCTTCGAGATGAACTGGTCGTCTGGCCAAATTTTTAACCACTCCCCTTGACACGCACCTCCTCAGCGGCTAAAAAATTAGCCTGTGCACGGGCAACGCTCCGACGTTCCAACCATGTCCCGCCGACACGAACCAACCCTCAGCCGCCGCGAACGCCAGATCATGGACGTGCTCTACAGCCGCGGCCGCGCCTCCGCGCTGCAGGTCGTCGCCACGCTGCCGGACGCTCCCGGCAAGACGGCCGTTCGCACGCTGCTGCGCATCCTGGAACGCAAGGGGCACGTCGTCCACGAGCAGGTCGGCCAGACGTACATCTATCGCCCCAGCCGGCCGCGCGAACACGCCGGGCCGACCGCCCTGCAGCGCGTGCTCGACGTCTTTTTCGGCGGGTCGCTGGAGCGGGCCGTCGCCGCCCACCTGGGGGAATCCGCGGACAACCTGACCGATGACGAACTCCGCCGCATGGCCGGCCTGATCCGGCAGGCGCGACAAGACAAGAAAGGTCCCTGATCCATGACGGCACTCACAACGATTGTGGAAACCGGCTGGCCCGCGAAGGGCCTCGTCGTCCTGCTGCTGGCGTCCCTGACGTGCCTCGCGCTGCGACGCGCCTCCGCCGCGGCGCGCCATGCCGTCTGGGCCGCCGCGCTGACCGGAATCCTTGTGCTGCCAGTCCTGCCCGCCGTCGTTCCCGCGCTCAAACTGCCAGTCGCCCTCGCGCCGCAGTCGGCGGAACAGGCTGCGACGGTAGCGCCCGCCGCGCCGTCCGGTGGACTGCTGCTCGCGCTCGCTCCCACCCCGACAGAGCCTGCCACTGCCGACCTGCCGGCAACGTTCGAGGCCGCCCCGCCGCCGGTCCCGTCCGCGAGTCGCCTGCACTGGACCGATTACGTTCGCGGACTGTGGTTCACCGGCGCCGCCGTGTTCATCGTGCTCTACGGCTGCGGCGTATGGCGCGTCCGGCGATTGATCCGTGACTCGCAGCCATTTCCGGAACCGCTCGCCATTGCCCTGCGCAACTGTTCCACGGAATTGGAACTCCGCCGCACCGTCTCCGGCCGGCTGACCGACGCGCGCCTGATCCCGCTGACGTTCGGCTTTCTCCGCCCCGTGATCCTCCTTCCGGCCGAGGCCGCCGCCTGGCCGACATCCCGGCTGCGTGTGGTCCTCCTCCACGAACTCGGGCATGTTGAACGGTGTGACTGCCTCGTCCAGTCCGTCTGCCAGTTGGCCTGCGCCGTCCACTGGTTCAACCCCCTCGCGTGGTACGCACTCGCCCGGCTCCGGTTCGAACAGGAGCGCGCCTGCGACGACGTCGTCCTGTCGCGCGGCACGCCCGCCGACGACTACGCTGCCGAGCTGCTGAGCGTCACTGCCGGCAGCGCACGGCTCGGCATGGCGGGCGTCGTGGCGCTGGCCGTCGGCCGCGCCGGCCGTATGGAGCGCCGCATCCGCGACCTGCTCGACGTGCGCCGCAACCGCCGGCCCCTCTCTCGCCGGCGCGCCATTTCGACCGTCGCGACCACGGCAGCCATCGTGTGCCTCATTGCCGCGCTCGCGCGACCTGCAGAATCGGCCGCCAACGACACCGCGCCGCCCGCCACGAGCGCCGGCGGAGCCTACACGAGCGTATCGGCCATTCAGCCCGCGAACACCAGCGACCCGTCTTCGAGTGCGTCAGCCGAGCCCCCCGCATCGGAATCGTCCCTCTCCGCCGACGCCGTCCGCGACCTGATCCTCAGGACGTCGCTGCGCGACGTTACGGCGCAGGACCTGACCGAAGCGGCCATCCGCGGCATGCTCGAATCGCTGCAGGCGCCGCACTCGCAACTGCTGCTCGGCGAAGACCTGCAGCACTTCTCGTCGGAACCACGCGTCGGCATCGGTGCGCAGCTCAAGACCGAGGGAGACGCCATCGTCATCGTCACGCCGCTCCCGAAATCCCCCGCACAGGCTGCCGGCGTCAAACCGGGCGACACACTCCTGGCAATCGACGGGCAGAAGCCCGTCGACCTCGCGTCCGCCGTCAAAGCCATCCGCGGCATGTCCGGTACGCAGGTCCAGCTCCGCCTGCGCGGGACCGACGGGACCGAGCGCGAGGTCACGATCACGCGGGGCGCGTTCGCCGTGGCGTCCGTCACGGGCCTGTACCTCGACGCCGACTCCGAATGGCAGCACTGGCTCGCGCGCGACGACGGCCTGGCCTATCTTCACATCACCCAATTCGCTCCGGGCACACAGGCGGAATTGCAGGGCGTCCTCAGCAAACTGGACGGCCTGCGCGGCGCCGTGCTCGACCTGCGGCGCTGCCCCGGCGGCCTGCTCCCCGAATGCCTGGGGGTCGCGAAACTGTTCGTCAAGGACAGAGAGCTGCTGACGATCCAGGGGAAGCAGGACGAAGCCCAGACCTTTACGGCCGAAGAGACCGCTCCCTGGTCCGACCTGCCCCTGATCGTGCTCGCGGACAGCATGACCGCCTCCGCCGGCGAGGTGCTCGCCGGCGCGCTGCAGTCCCGCGGCCGCGCGGTCGTCCTCGGCGAGCGGACGTTTGGCAAGGGGACCGTCGAACAGTTGATCCCGCTCGACGCCCCGCAGACCGCCCTCAAGCTGACTACCGGCGAGATGCGGCTCCCCGGCGGCCGCGCGCTGCAGCGCGTGGCCGGCGCCAACACATGGGGCGTCGATCCCACGGACGGCTACTACGTCTCCCTCACGGTCGAGCAACGGACAGTCTTATTGCAGCGCCGCGCGGAACTGGACGTCGTCGGCGCTCAAGCGCCCGCGCTCCCCGTGACGCCGCAGACGGCCGCTGCCGACCTGCGCGACCCTCAACTGGCTGCGGCTCTGGAAGCCCTGACGGCCCGCGTCGCGACCGGCGAATTCCGGCCCACAGGCCGTCCGCTGGCCGAACTCGCCACGGATGCGGCGCACCGCGACGAACTGCGCACCGAGCGCGAGCGGCTGCAGC
>CAZWGW010000571.1:1064-5236 GCA_964633565.1 uncultured Planctomycetaceae bacterium | reverse complement strand
TCCACTCCGCCACCGATGTGCGGATGAAGCTGTCGGTGATGATGTTCCTCGAGTTCTTCATCTGGGGCGCGTGGCTTCCCCTGATTTTCGGCTACCTCCCCAGCCTCGGTTTCAGCCCTCTGCAGCAGTCGTGGGTGCTCAACGCCTTCGCGCTGGCGTCGTTCACGGCGATGTTCTTCTTCACGCAGTTCGCCGACCGCAATTTTGCGGCCGAGAAATTCGTCGCCGTCAGCCATCTCATCGGCGGTCTGTCCATCCTCGGGCTGTTCAAGTCCCGCGAACTGGCGGCCGTCGTCGAGCAGGCGGGCCTCAGCGCCGAGACGGCGCACTTTGTCACGTTCTTCCTGCTGATGCTGGTCCACTCCCTGTTCTACGTGCCGACAATCTCGATCACGAACACGATCGCCTTCGCCAACCTCAAGGACCCGCAGCACGAGTTCGGCCCGGTCCGTCTGTGGGGGACGATCGGCTGGATCGCCGCCAGTTGGCCGTTCGTGTTCATCCTCGTCGACTGGGCCAAAGTGCCCGACTTCGGCAACGTCGGCTTCGCGGAATGGCTCGGCGCGGCACTTGGCACACCCAAGGCGGGGGCCGAACTGCAGGCGGGCGTCCGCTTCACGTTTTTCGCATCCGGCCTCGCGTCGCTTGTGCTCGCGGTATTCAGTCTCACACTGCCGCACACGCCCCCCAAGCCAGCGGCCCTGGGAAGGGAGCGATTCGCCTGGCTGGAAGCGATGAAGCTGCTCGCCGTGCCGTACGTCCTCGTGTTGTTCTTCGTCACGTTCTTCGACGCCTCAGTGCACCAGTGCTACTTCGTGTGGACGAACGACTACCTGAAGAGCATCGGCATCCCCCCCAACTGGGTCATGCCGGTGATGAGCGTCGGCCAGTTCGCCGAGATCGGCACGATGGCCGTCCTCGGGTACTGCCTCAAGGGGCTCGGCTGGCGGAACATCATGGTGCTCGGCATTCTGGGGCACACGGTGCGATTCGGCGTGTTCGCCTTTGTGCCGATCGCATCGGTGGCGATCGTCATCAACGTCATGCACGGCATCTGCTACGCGTTCTTCTTCGCGACCGTCTACATCTTCGTCGACGAATTCTTCCCGAAGGACGTCCGCTCCAGCGCGCAGGGCCTGTTCAATTTCCTGATCCTGGGTCTGGGCCCGTTCGTCGGGAACTTCGTCTGGCCGGCGATCGGCGCCATGGCCCGCGAGGACGTCCCCTTCCAGAACGAGGCCCAGGTCGTCGTCGTCGACCGCGCCGCACGGAGCATCGCCTTTGCCGGTACGGCCGATGCCAACACGGAGAAGATCACGCTGAGCCTCGACGTGGGCGACACGGCGCCGCTCGAATTGACGGCCGCAGCCGACGGCGAAGGGAACTGGTCCACCGGCGAGCAGTACATCGGCAGTGCGAAGAACGAGACCGTCCGCGTGTCGGCATCCGGCGGTCATGCCGAGATTACCGCCGTCCGCCATGTCAATTTCCGGAAGCTGCTGCTCTATCCCTCGGGAACCGCCCTCTTCGCGGCCATTGTGCTGCTACTGTTCTTCAGGCCGCCGCTTGTTGCGGCGCCGGAGGAAGCACTGGTGGCCGAGTCCGAAGGAGCGGAGACCCCCCTCCCCTGACCCGTGTGAATCGTCGTTGAGGGTACGCGGACATGTCCGAGCGCCTGCGCTGGTCCCTCCGCTGGCGTCTCTCCACCCTGTGGCTCCTGCAATGGGGCATCACGGGGACGCTCCTGACGTACCTCTCGCTCTACTTCGAAGAACAACAGCTCCCCCTGGCCGAGGTGGGACCGCTGATGGCCATGGGGGCCGTCGGGCTGTGGATCGCACCGTTCGTCGTCGGACAGGTCTGCGACCGCTGGATGGCGACCGAACGCTACCTCGCGCTGGCGCACTTCGTCGGCGGCATCGCCCTGCTCTCGATCCCCGTCGCCGTCGACGTTTACCGCGAGACACATCGCAACTATCACATCATCCTCGCGCTCTTCGGCCTGTATGCCGCGTGTTATGTCCCGACCGTGGCGCTCGCCAGCGCGCTGACGTTCCGCCATCTCCCCGATCCCAAGCGGCAGTTCGGCGGCGTGCGCGTGTGGGGGACGATCGGCTGGGTGCTCGCGGGCATCGGCCTGTCGCTCTGGCTGGAACAGAAAGACGCCGAGACCTGGATTCGCGCCAACCTGCCGCAGTGGTCTCCCCTGCTCGACCGGATCGAGACGCTCTTGCACTGGGCGCCGGCCCCCTCCAGCCGCGACGCCTTCCGCATTGCCGCGATGATGTCGTTCGCGCTGAGCAGCTTCTGCGTGTTCCTGCCGCACACGCCCCCGGCGCGGACGGCCCCCGCCGCAGCCGCCCCGATCGGCGTGCTCGCCATGTTCGGCAAGCGCTCGTTCCTGCAGCTCATCGCGGCCAGTTGCCTGCTGGCGATGGTGATCCCGCTGTACAACCTGGCGGTCCCGCCGCTGCTCAAGCAGTACGGTTTCCGGCAGGACTGGATCCCCGCGGTGATGACGATCGGCCAGATCTCCGAACCCCCTGCCCTGCTGCTGATGGGCATTTTCCTCCGCCGGTTCGGCCTCAAGGCGACGTTCAGCATCGGCATCGGCGCGTGGCTCGTGCGGTACCTGATCTTTGCCGTCCACGCCCCTCAGCATTGGGTGCTGGCCGGCATCGCGCTGCACGGCATCTGCCACGTGTTCCTGATCATCGTGATTCAGCTCTATCTCGATGCCCAGTGCCCGAAGGACCTGCGAAACAGCGTGCAGAACTTCTTCGCGTTCATCACGCTCGGCGTGGCGATGCCGGTGGGCCTGGTGCTCACGCGGCCGCTGATCGGCATGTATACGACCGACGACGGCGTAGTCAATTTCACGGCGGTCTTCCTGGCGGCGACGTTCGTGCTGCTGGTGCTGATGGTGGCGTTCTGGTGGTGGTTCCGGCCGGAGGTGAACAACCACGCGGCGGCGGAGGAGGAGCTGAGGGTCGAGAGTGGAGAGTTGGGAGTGGAGAGCTGAGGGTCGAGAGTTGAGGGTCGAGGGTCGAGGGTCGAGAGCGGAGAGTGCCCGCCCGCAGCCGCGGATGCTGTATCGCGCGCATCGCGATGGCGCGATGAATCTCCGCGGACCAATGGGGAGCGTGGGGGCGCGAGTGAAAGGGGGCCTCGACAGTAGTCCGGGCACTCCGTGACCGGGAACAGACGGTTTTCGCAGTGCTCGCGGCCTCGCGAGCGCGCGCGGACTCTGGAGTTTGGATTGAGAGGCGAGCGAGTGTATCGGGGGGGCGAGTGTACGGAGCCCGCAATACACTCGAACAGGCAGTTTTCCGGCCGAAAAGTGGCGAGTGTGCGAGTGTATGAGTGTATTTGTGTGGCGGGGGGGGCGTGCAAGTTGAGTGAGCAACGTGGGTCGTAGCGCATGCGGCTCGCGTGCGCGTGCATCGTCCGTGGCTGACCTCCGATTTCCGTTTTCTGACAGCCATTTTTCGACCTCCGTCCTCCGTCGGCTGTGCCGCAATTGAATAATGTACATATTTACACATTCTGCGTCAAGTGGGGAAACCGCTCCAGGAGATTGGCCGGGGTCATTGACCCCGGCGCCTCGCGCGCCACGTCACCGCCGGCCCCGTACCGGTGGAACGGTGACTGACATGCCAGAACGTCCGACCCCACCCACCCCAACGTCGCCAGCGGCTTCACGCCGGTGGGACGGCGCATCGGCTTTGGAAAGCCGTCGTACGGAGTCTGTAACACGGCCTTCCGAGGCCGTGGCGTGTTGCGAGACGGACCTGGAAAGCGCGTGGCCGGGGTGCGGATTGACTCACAATGAAGGGCCGACGGCTTCGCGGGCGGCACCGCGATCAACAAGCCCGCGTCACGCCCCCGGCCTGATTGGAGCATGGACCGTCCGTTACTCTCACCGTCACCGTCGGCGCACTACGGCGAAGCCGTTCGATCGCAAAGCCCGGGGTTAGCGCAGCGCCACCCCGTGGGGATGGACCGCCCCACCGCACCGTTACGCCGAAGGCGTTGCATCAGCGTCGTTGAGCGACCGCGGGATCCAATTTCTCCCTCGTCCCCGTGGCGAGAGGGCCGGGGTGAGGGTGAGCGCTACTCCCTCTCCCCCGTGGGGAGAGGGCCGGGGTGAGGGGTCGGCATCGCCCCGGCGC
>CAZWGW010000571.1:0-1054 GCA_964633565.1 uncultured Planctomycetaceae bacterium | reverse complement strand
GTCACGTTCACCAACGTCGCGGGATCGCTCTGCACCGTCGGGGTGTGGGGGCCGCGGGCCGGGAAGAAAAACTCCTGAAATCCGCCCCGGCACACTTCTCCCGCGCCCCGTGCCGTGGTACGAAATACGGCGGCCAATCTCCCCGGCCAGGAGATTCCGCATGCACTCTCGCACCCGTGGGATCCAAGACCGCCCCGTCGCCCGGACCCCCATTGCCGTCTTCGACTTCGAGACGACGGGGCTGAACCCCGGGTATGACCGGGTGATCGAAGTATCGGTCATCCGGATCGACCCGGGCCGGTCGCCGCGGCTGGTGCTGGACACGCTCGTCAACCCGCGCCGGCGCGTGGCGGCGACGGAGATCCACAGCATCACCGACGCGGACGTGGCCGACGCTCCGGAGTTCGGCGAGATCGCGGGGGACGTGCCGCCTCGGCTTGCGCACTACTCGCTTATTGCTCGACGGGCAGAAACTGTACTCTGTCCGGAACGATTGTCTCCCTCCATTTGATTCTCGAACGAAAATGCCAAGGCCAGGCGGCGAGTCCGATAAGCTCGGTAATCGGTACGAGGGACTTTGGACAATCGCCAAGTTGCTCGACTTGGCGAAGGGACAATCCGAAGGCATCACTGTCGAGCCATTTGGCACCGATTCGCTTGGCGTGGAATTTGTAATTCGCCACGCAACCGGTGCTCGTGAGTACCACTCTGTTAAGCGACAGCGCTCCGAAGGGGATTGGACGCTCTATGAGTTGACCAGACCAGACGCCAAGACAGGCCGCTCTGTGCTTTTTGACTTGCTCGGCAAACTTTCGTCGAACACACCCGATCTTGCATGCTTCGTTTCGTCCACGGGAGCAAACGATGCGCGAGAACTTTCCGAGCGGGCACGCCGCAAGAACAGCCCTGCTGCGTTCGAGAAGGACCTTGACACGTCAAATCGATTACGAACGGACTTCGAGAAATACGTACTTCGCGGGCTCTCCAATGATTGGACAACTGCATTCACACTCCTGAGCCGACTTCGCATCGTCCTTGTTGATGAGATCACCCT
>CAZWGW010000570.1:0-5240 GCA_964633565.1 uncultured Planctomycetaceae bacterium | reverse complement strand
TGGATCTGGTTCCCAATCTGCGTGATGACGCCTGACTTCTCGGCCGCCAGGCGCATCTGCCGCGCCTCCCACACCGTATGCGTCAGCGGCTTCTGGCAATACACATGTTTGCCGGACTTCATCGCCGCCAGTGCAGCCGGCGCGTGGGAATGGTCGGGGATGGAGACCGACACGGCGTTGACGGTGTCGCCAAGCTGCGCCAGCATCTCGCGATAATCGGTGAAATGCGGCACGCCGGGGAATGCCGCATCCGCCTTGTCAAACCGTTGTGAATCGACGTCGCAAAAGCCGACGAATTTGACCGCCGGATGCGAGCCGATATTCGACAGATCGGCCAGTCCCATCCCATTGACGCCGATGCAGGCAACGTGCAGTTGCTTCTGCTGTGCCTCACTCCGGGCCAGCCGCGGGGCCAGAGCGAGCGCACCCAGACCGGCGGCACTCTGGCGGAGGAACCGGCGGCGGGACAGACGTACGGACATCCGAAAAACTCCGTAGCGAGGAGAGAGATCCTGCACAGGGCGCACGTCAGGATACGAGAAGTCGCCCTCCGCCGCCACGATCACACCGGCCGCTGCTGCGGTTCACAGAAACCGATCATCTGCAAACGGGTGCAGCGACCCCAACCCCTTCTCCTGCGGCAGGGCGTTCACCAGCGCCTCCGCCAGCTTGAAGTCTTCCTGCGAGGTGATCTTGACGTTCATCGGCGAGCCTTCGACGACTGCCACCGGGTGCCCAAGCTGCTCCACGAGTTGCGCCTCGTCGGTCGCCTCGCCCCCCTGCCACTTCGCGAACGCCTCCATCAGCAGCGTCCTGTTGAACACCTGCGGCGTCTGGGCCGCCCACAGTCCCTGCCGTGAGACCGTCTCCACAATGTTCCGGTTCTCGACGCGTTTGACGGTGCTGGAGATCGGCACGGCCGGGATCGCGGCCCCCGTCCGCTCTGCCGCGTCGAACACGATATCGATCCACTTCTTGACAATCAGCGGCCGGGCGGCGTCATGTACGGCGACGAAATCGACGTCCGGCTTCACCCGGGCCAGCGCATTCCGCACCGAATCCGCGCGTTCCTTCCCGCCGGGGACGATCTCGATGTTCATGAACGCCAGGTTGGCCTGGAACTTGTCCTTGAAGAAATCGATGTCGTCCGGCGCGATGACGATCAGCGTCTGCACGACATCGTCGCGTTTGAGAAACACCTCCGCGGCCCGCACCCACACCGGACGCCCCTTGAGTTCGGCAAAAACTTTCTTGTTGCGCTTGCCGGTGATCGGGTCGTTCACGTTCTTGCCGAACCGGCTGCTGCCGCCGGCGGCGGGGAGGATGACGGCGAATTTGGGCATGGGACTTCTCCAAGCGGCCGTCCCATCACGTGGGCGGCGCCTTCATTCTACGAAAACCCGGCCGCACTTGGAGGGAGGATGGGCCTTGTTCGCGGCATCCATCCGTATCAAACCGATGATCACATGTGGAAACTGATGGTCGGCATCCCGCACCGCCCGCGCAGCCTCTTCACAGTTTGCCGTGCTCGGGATGCGGAACAGAGTGTCCCCTTCCAGCGGCATCGGGGGTCTCCGGCGCGATAGTGACAAGCTGCCCGTTTTCTATGCGCCCGCGCATCGAGGCGCCTTGCGGACGGACATGGGCGATGTTGCCAGATTGAAGCGCGGCGATCGCGTCCTTGACTCAACACACTGCAGCGAACCCCCAATCGTCTCCCACATTCACTCCGCCGTCGACGCGTGTCTCCGGCGGCTATACGGTTAGCTCGTCCATGGATCTGGGTTGACGCACGGGCGGCTGTTGCGCCACCAGCAGCCACTTGATGAAAGTCTTGAGGGGATACACCCCGAACGCGCGAAGCAGGAAAATGGACCCCGTCCACAGGGACAACATCGCCACCAGCCAGAGTGGGGCGATCAGAAATCGAAAATTGAGCGAATCGCATGTCGTGCTTGTGAAAACGCAGAACACCGCGAGGAAGAAGTAACCCAGCGCCATCGCATGCTGTTGCACCACTACGCCTCCTTCGCAGGACTTCGGTGACTCGCAACCGACGGCTTTGAGAATACCTGTCGACGCTGCTGAGTCAATGCCCTGTGTGCCAAAGAGGGGCGCCACGCTGCCTGCAGTGGGTGCTTCGGAGCGGGTCCAGGTCAGTTGCCCGCCGCCGCCGGCTGCACGTTGATCCGCCGGCCCCCCTGGTCGAAAAAGACCGTGCCGTCGACCAGCGAGAAGATCGTGTAGTCGCTCCCCAGACCGACGTTCCGGCCGGGACGCCACTTCGTGCCGCACTGCCGGATCAGGATGTTCCCCGCGGCCACGGCTTCGCCGCCGTATTTCTTCACGCCCCGCCGCTGGCCGTTGGAATCGCGTCCGTTGCGGGTCGAGCCTTGTCCTTTTTTGTGGGCCATGTGGGATCGTTCGTCAGTGTGTTATCTGGGCAGGCAGCGAGCGGCCTGCTTCGTGGTTCGCCCGATTGCAGCAACCGGGTGGTTTGGTGGCTTGGTTGTTTGGTGGATATTCACCCTGCCACCCGGCGTCCAAACCACCAAGCTACCAAACTACCCTTCGCGGGCCAAGCAGTATCGCGATCGGACAGTGATCACGCAAGAGTGCCATTCCGCCGCCAGAATGCAATTACAGCCATTCGCCTCGTGCGGCATCATCTCCGCATTGCCCGAGGCGAATGGCTGCCGTCCGGGGAAGGTCCGGCCGGTCGAATTGCAGGCAGCGCCTCCGTGCCTGCCAGATCCGCGAGCCCGGTAGCCAGCGGATGTCTCCCTGTCCGGCGTTACCGGAACGCCTCCGTCGCCAGTTTGTCGAACTCCGAGCCGTGAGCCGCGAGGAACCGCTCCCACAAGCCCCGATCCCAGATCTCCACGTGGTCGTGAACCCCCAGCAGCACAACGTCCTGTGTGAGTTGTCCGAACTGCACCAGCCGCTCCGGCAGCCGGATTCTCCCTTGTCCGTCCAGTTCCACCCGTTCGGCCTGCGAATAGTACAACCGCAGGTAATTCCGCACTTCCGCACGCCCGGACGACGCCTCCTCCAGCCGCTGTGCGCGGCGTTCAAATGTCAGAGGAGAGAACAGGGCCAGTGCGTGATCGACTTCCGGGGCAACGTACAATTCCTTCAGTTCCGCATCCCCCAACGCGTCCCGTAATCGCTTGGGGATCGCCAGCCGCTGCTTCTCGTCCAACGCACGCTGATAGGTGCCGGTGAGGGCCATTTTGTGCCAGGGGGTCGCTTTGGTCAGGGCCGGGAGGCGTGCTGCCAGCCGCGGCACCGGGATGTCACCACCAAGCACCACTTCTCCCCACGCGGCCCCAAAATATCAACAGCCGTCGCACCGTCAAGGGCAGGCGCCGCGCGAAACTTGGCATTGAGAACCGATTCTCGGCGCAGGTGCAGACGGCACTGCGGATTGAGAATTTTGAATATTTTTTTGACCGCATCCGCGCGTCGGATCAAGCCGTTGTCACGTGTTCAGCGAAAGCCGGCGATCGAGCATTTCGTGGTACAAATTGCCGTACTTGACGACCACAGAACGAATCGCAAAGTCTTTTTCTGCAGATATTTGCGACTCGATGGAAAATCTCGCTCGCAGCGCCGCATCGTCGAGCATGTTCTGCAGGCCCGAGCGGAAATCCGCGGCGGAATCCCCCTGCACGATGCTGCCCGACACTCCGTCCGTGATCACCTCACGGACCCCCTCCACTTCGGTCGCCACGACGGGCAGACCGGCCGCCATCGCTTCCAGCACCACGTTCGGCATTCCCTCCCACCGCGAGGGGAGCGCGAAGACCGTGCAGGCCTTCATGATCTCCGGAATGTCGGCCCTCCAGCCCGCCAGGTGGACCTGCTCCCGGCAGCCGAGTTCGACGATCTGCGACTGTAACTTCTCGCGCGACGGGCCTTCTCCCACAATCAGCACGTGCAGGTCCGGGTGCTTCGCGAGCAGGGGCGCCATCGCGTCAATGAGCAGGTCGTGCCCCTTCTGCGGATGCAATCGCCCCACCGACAGGATAGTCCGTGCTCCACGAGGAATGCCCAGTTTCGAAAGGTCGGCCGGCATCGCGCGCGAGAATCGTTCGCAGTCAACTCCGTTCGGGATGACGCTCACCTTGTCCGGGCGCAATCGGCCACGTGCGACCGAAAAGTCTGCGACCGCCCGGCTGACACAGACGTTGTGCGTCACCAGGCTCTGCGTCCACCGGTCGAGCAGCAGGTGCCAGCGCTCCTCGCGCTCCGCGACCCTGATGCCACAGACGACAATCGGCACGCGCGCCAGCCGACCTGCCATCCGTCCCGCCTGGTTGGCATGGAACAGAAACGTCTGCAGGATTGCCGGCCGAAATGCGCGCAAGTGGCGTGCGAGCCGCAGAATCACTCCGACGCTGCGCGCCGACCGGGCGCCCAGACATTCCACCGCGATGCCGGCTGCCTTGAGTCGGTCCACCAGCGCGCCGGGCGGACCGAGGCAATACACGCGCGGGTCCCATTCCGTGCGGTCGAGGCCGACGGCCAGTTGCACGATCGCCCGTTCCGCTCCCCCCGGATCGAGGTCGGTGATGCAGAACGCGATGCGGGTCGGTGTCTGGGACACGTGCCGGCGGGTGGTGTGCAATTGACTCGGAATCCTGTAGCCGAATTCGCCAAGAATTCGGGCGTCGTCGGCGCATTCGGCGCCCGAATTCTACGCGAATTCGGCTACCAAAGGCCCGAAAGTGCAACCCGAAACTTTTCAGCAATGCTGGCGATGTTCACACAAGTAGATACGATCGCACCCGCCACGTGCCAGTCCAGAAAAAAGTGCCAACCCGCATGCCGGACGAAGACCTGGTTGACCGTTACGACTATGCGCTTCCGGACGAGTTGATCGCCCGGGAGCCGGCGGCCGCGCGCGACGCCTCGCGCCTGCTCACGGTCGACCGGACCACCGGGGCGATCGCGCACCGGCAGATGCGGGACTTTCCGGAACTGCTGCGGCCTGGCGACCTGCTGGTGCTCAACGAAACCCGCGTCATTGCGGCACGGCTGTGCGGCTTTCGGACGGCAACCGGCGGCCGGTGGGAAGGGCTGTATCTGGGGAGCCATTCGGACGGCGTCTGGCGCGTCATCGGCCAGACGCGCGGCAAGCTTCGCGCCGGTGAGACGCTCACGCTCGTCGGGTCCGGAAATACAGAGTCGGCACGCGAACTGGTGCTCGAACTGCTGGAACCGCGCGACGAAGGGGA
>CAZWGW010000569.1:0-5247 GCA_964633565.1 uncultured Planctomycetaceae bacterium | reverse complement strand
GCGGTCGGTGTCGATGTCGTCGAGGAGGAGGGGGAGGGCCGTGCCGGTGATGTGGGTGATGGAGTGCATGGTCAGACGATTGGTTCGGCGGTTTGCTTACTTCGATTGTGACGGTGGAAACCACGTTTGCAACGTTGTGAGCAGCTTCTGAAAGGCGTGATCAGTGCAGCTCTTGAAACTGACTCGTTGCGCGAGTTGTCGAAACAGTGCGGGCGATGGGCGCTTGCCTGCGTGACGCAGCGCCCTGCGAAGCGCTTCCTTGGGACGTTGCGGTTTCGCGACCGGAGCGGAAAGCATGTGGTGGGCCACGAGCCAGTCCCGCAAGGGTTCGATGCGGCCGCCCCAGCCGATGATCCGGTCGACTTCGGGCGAATCGGTCCAGACCCAGACTTCAAGCTCAGGATCAATCACGATCGCGGCGGCCCGGTCCTGCCAGCCGTTGCGCGCCAGCTTGTCTTCCAGTTCGACCTCCAAGGCATCGGGAGCCATGGCTTCTCGACCGCTCCCCTCGCGGTCGAAAATGAGAAGCGCATGTTGGAACCGGTCGCAGTACATGCGCAACAGGTCAACCCCCGTCGTACGACAACCCGGATCTCGTCCCTGGTGACGGCGAAGGAGTGGTCTCACGGGTCTGATGCGCAGCGACTCCGGACGGTCAAAGAGCCCCAGCACCGTGTTCTCGAGGTCGGCATCGGGGACGAGGACGACCAGATCCGTCAACGCTGATTTGGCAGTCTGGCTCATCCGAGCACACCTGCGGCGAACAGATCACCGAGGCTGACGTCGCGTTTCCAGCCACTCAACTCGGGGTGCTCGTCTCCGCGCACAATGTCGGTCGCGCCGAAGTCATCCTTGGCAAAGCACAGCACCTGTTCAGGCTCCGCGATGCTCAGGACGACCGGCGAGTGTGTGGCCATGAGCACCTGCGCGCCATAAACATTCGACAGAGACTGAAACATGGTGTCGACAGCACGGGGGTGAATTCCGTTTTCCGGTTCCTCAATCAGGAATACGCCGTCCAGGTCGGGCAAGTAGGCCGGCAGCGTGAGCGCCAGCAACCGGAGCGTTCCGTCGGAGGCAGTCCACGATGGAACTTCGAGGCCGCCCCGATACTGCAGCATCAGGTAGCGATGCCGGTCGTCCTCGCGCTCCACCGTGCGGACCCCTTCGAGATCGGGGAGTGCGGTCTGCAGATGGTTGATCCAGTCGCGAAACCGTTCGGGGTCGGCGTTCTTGAGATCCTCGACAACCCACGGCAGGTTGGAGCCATCGGTGCGAAACCGGCGCGTCAGTCCCGGTGGACTGGCCTTGCGCATCGTCAGACTGTCGAGCACGATGCTCTGCACGCCGGCGGTGAGCAAGTCCTTGAACCATGTGGAAACTGGGAATTTTGATTTGTCCTCCGGCACGCTACCAAGCGCCGATTTCTCCGGCGCCAGTTTGAAATTAACGACCCACCCCTTGCCCGCCTCTTTGTAGACTTCCGAGTAGAAGTTGGCATTCCCGGTGGGCGCCTTGCTCACCGCCATGCGAGCGCCCTTCTTGCTCGGCAATGCCAGCGTCTTCGGCGGCAGCAGGGGTTCCGGGAACAGACTGCGCTGAGCGATCGTTCGCGGTGGTTCTCGGCGAAACCGCACTGATTCCGAAAGGATCGCCACCTCGCTCGTTTCGGCATCAATGCCGACCTTCAACTCATATCGAATCGCGGAGCAATCCGCGGCAGCGGTTGTCTGTTGAGCAAGCTCGGCGGGGATTGCCGCCTCGATTGCCACTTCGAATGCGGATCCTTCTCGTCCGAAGATCAGGTCGACGATGTTTGGAGAACGCTCTTCCAACGCCGCATCAAGGCCGTCGCTGACGACGCGCCCCGCGAACGCGACAACATCCAGAAACGTCGTCTTGCCACTCGCGTTTGGTCCCACGAGAACGTGGAAGCTCTCGAGCGGTCGATGCACGTACCGCAGGCACCGGTAGTTCAGCGCTTCGATCAGCGTGATCATGGCTTGGTCCTGCGACTCACACGGCGACTCCGGCCACCATCTCCCGCACATCCGTCACGCACCCCTTGATCGCCGCCGCGGCCACCATCGCGGGGCTCATCAACAGCGTGCGGCCGGTCGGCGAACCCTGCCGGCCCTTGAAATTGCGGTTGGATGACGACGCACAGATCTCCCGCCCCTGCAGTTTGTCCGGGTTCATCGCCAGGCACATGGAGCAGCCGGCGCCGCGCCATTCAAAGCCGGCGGCCGTGAAGATCCGGTCCAGCCCCTCTTCCTCCGCCTGCCGGCCGATCTGCTGCGACCCGGGGACGACGAGCGCCTTGACGCCGCGGGCGACCTTGTGTCCTTCGGCAATCCGCGCGGCCTCGCGCAGGTCCGAGATGCGGCCGTTCGTGCAGGAACCGATGAAGGCGACGTCGATCTTGAGGCCCTGCATCGACTGACCGGCCTTGAGGTCCATGAACTCCAGCGCCTCGCGCACGCCGTTCCGCTCCTCGGCGGGGAAACTGTCGACGTCTGGAATCCGCTCGCTGACGCCGACCGATTGGCCCGGGTTAATGCCCCAGGTAACCGTCGGCTCGATCCGCGCGGCGTCAAAGCGGACGAAGTCGTCGTATTCGGCATCCGCTGCTGAAGCGAGCGACAGCCACCACCCAGCGGCCTTGTCAAATGCGGCACCCTGCGGCGCCAGCGGCCGGCCGCGGAGGTATTCGACCGTCGTTTCGTCCGGGTTGACGTACCCGCAACGCGCGCCCCCTTCGATGCTCATGTTGCAGACGGTCATCCGCTCTTCCATGTTCATACGGTCGAAGGTGTCGCCGGCGTATTCGTAGGCGTAGCCGATACCCCCTTTCACGCCGAGCTGGCGGATGATGTAGAGGATCACGTCCTTGGCGTAGACGCCCGGCGCCAGTTCGCCGTTGACCTCGACCCGCTTCACCTGCGGGCGGCTCATGGCGAGCGTCTGCGTGGCGAGCACGTAGGCCACCTGCGACGTGCCGATGCCGAACGCGATCGTGCCGAACGCGCCGTGCGTGCTGGTGTGGCTGTCGCCGCAGGCGACGGTGATCCCCGGTTGCGTCAGACCCTGCTCGGGGCCGACGGCGTGGACGATCCCCTGTCGGTTGTCACCCAGGTCGAGCAGCGTGATGCCGAATTCGCGACAATTCTTCTCGATGGCCGACATCATCTCCTCGGCCAGCCCGTCGGCGAACGGTCGCGCCTGGTTCAGCGTCGGGACGATGTGATCGACCGTGGCGATCGTCCGCTCGGGGTAGAGGACCTTGAGCTTCCGCTCGCGGAGCATCTCGAATGCCTGGGGACTGGTCACCTCGTGGATGAGGTGCAGGCCGATGAAGAGCTGCGTCTGCCCGCTGGGGAGCGTGGCGACGGTGTGGAGGTCCCAGACTTTGTTGAAGAGGTTGCGCTGGTCGGGCATCGGTCGTTTCGTGACGTCAGGATAAGGCCGCGGAAAGACCCTCTGCGCGGATGATCCGCGAGGCGGGGACAACGCCAATCATAGCATGTCAGGTCGGACGGACGAGCGGGTAACCGGGTCGCGGTGTCGGCTGTACCGTGCGCGAGCGAAACGGCGGGCCTTCTGCCGTCGGACAGTCGAAATGTCAGACAGGTTCGAGGAATTGTGGTCGTCCGCGGCGGCGGAGAAAGCCACGGTTGCAACGGGCTGGGTGATTGGGCACGATGCCGGGTATGAAACACCGCATTATCGTGCGAATCCTGACGATCAGCTTGACTTTGGCCTTGGTCGCGCCGCTGTGGGCGCAGGCGCCCCGAAGCGGCATCGACCTGCCCGCGACGGATGACGGCCTCCCCGGCGCGGGGCCGATCCGCCGGTACGACTGGTTCCAGAAGCTCTGGTCCGAGCGGCGCGGCGCCTGGTCGAATCGGGTACAGCAGGACCAGCACGCGCTCGTCTTTCTGGGGGATTCGATCACCCAGGGCTGGGGGAACGACATGAAGGGGGCGTTTCCCGGGGTCAAGGTCGCCAATCGCGGCATCAGTGGCGACACGACGCGCGGCATGCTGATCCGGCTGCACGATGATGTGTGCGCGCTGAACCCGAAGGGCATCGTGCTGCTCATGGGGACAAATGACCTAGAAGAAGGAGCCGAGCCCGAGACGATCGCCGGGAACCTCAAGCTCATCCTGGCCGAGTTGAAAGAGCATAATCCAAAGATGCCGGTGATTCTGTGCCAGGTGTTTCCGAGTTCCGCAACGAAGAAGCGGCCGGCGGACAAGATCAAACTGATCAACGAACTGTACGCCGCGGCGGTCAAGGGAGATCCGCAAGTCACGCTGATTGAGACGTGGACGCTGTTTGCCGATGCGCAGGGAGACGCCAAGCTGGCGGAGTTCCCCGACCTGCTGCACCCGAACGAGACAGGATACGCCAAATGGGCGGCTGCACTGCGCCCGATTCTGGCCACGCTCGATTTCCTAGAGACCGAAGACGACACGTTCACTCCAGAGCCGGGGTTCGTCAGCCTGTTCAACGGGAAAGATCTGACCGGATGGGGCTTTCGCGAGCAGAAGACTCTCGAGAAGCAGGCCACGTTCGACGGCCAGACTACGAGTGACGACGGCAGGTATGTCGCCAAACATGGCCGGATCATCGTCACGACGCCGCCGGAGGGGCGAAGAGTGCAGCAACTCTGGACGACACGCGAGTTCCCGACGAACTTCGTGTTGAAGCTGGAATTCCGCGCGACGCCCAACGCCGACAGCGGTGTGTTCATCCGCAGGCCCCAACTACAGTGCCGGGACTATCCGCTCGCCGGACCGTACAAGGACCTGGAGCACTACCGCCCGCAGGAGTGGAACGAACTGGTCGTCACAGTGAAGGACAATGTAGCGCATTGCACCTGCAACGGCGAAGTGCTGGAAGAGGCGCTCAAGCTGCCGGCCACCGGCCCGATCGGGCTGGAGGGAGACCGGGGGCAGATGGAGTACCGGCGCATCCGGTTGAATGAGCAACCGTAGTCGATGTCAACAGCGGGCAATGCCCAATGGCCGAGCGTCTCAGTTTCGCAGTCGCACATTCTGTTGTCGGAGGGGTTGTCACGGATGAACGAGTTCGAACCGGTGGAACCTGCGGAGCTGACCGCCAAACCGGCGCCAAAGGAACTGACGAAGGGGCAGCGCCGCGTGCTCGGCGTGCTGGTCGAAAAGGCCATCACGACGCCCGAACAGTACCCGCTCACGCTCAAGGCGCTCACCGCCGGCTGCA
>CAZWGW010000568.1:0-5253 GCA_964633565.1 uncultured Planctomycetaceae bacterium | reverse complement strand
CGTACAGACCGCCGCGCTGACGCCGGCCAAAAACACCCGCCGACCGCTGCGCCGGCATTCCGCAGCGAGGCATTTGTTCCGGACCACCACGGCAGTGCCGAGGCGGGGTCTGACTCGCCGACAAAGATCGTATGTGCCCGGCCGTCGGTGACGTCGCGCAGCCGCACGCTGCTGTTGAGGAACAGGACACCGTTGTTGTCGACGTCGATCGGTACTTCACTGTCGTGATGGCACCCGGCATAGTCGCAGGCGCCGGCCGATGCGCGCGACGAGCAATGCAACACAGGCAGGGTCACAGACATTGAGGGATTCTGCTGCTGGTATGCGCCGAGTTTGAAGTCGAACTGCTGATACAGATTGCGCTCGTCGAGGTAGGGCAGGATCTGCGCCAGCCACCCGAAGTGATACCCCTGACTTGTGTTTACGATGGGACCGGTGTCGTTGACAGAGCCGGGAGGGAGCACCCGATGCGCCGCGTGGTAGTTCTGCAGCGCCAGGCCGAGCTGCACGAGGTTGTTTTTGCACTGTATGCGGCGCGCTGCTTCCCGCGCCTGCTGCACGGCCGGCAGCAGCAGTCCGATCAGGACCGAAATGATGACCACGACGACCAGCAGCTCGATGAGCGTAAAGGCGCAGCGGCGTCGGGAGTTTGTCGCGGTGGAGATCATCGGCAGCACCTGTCTGTTCGGTCTCATGGCTGACCGGCGGCTTGTTGCGGCGGTTCAATCATCATCGTTTTGCGGACGCGCGCCCGTTCTTCGGCGTCGTGAGGGACGTCGGCGACGGCCGTCACGCGCATTCCGGAAGTGTCGCTCAATCGTTCCATCGTGATGGTCACGCGGCCCAGGGGCGCGGGCGCGTCGGACGGCTGCGGGAGCCACTCTTCGCCGCTGTACGACGCATTCGAAGCCAGTTGTGCGACGGCCCGGTCGAGGCCTGATTCGGCCAGCCATTCCGCCTGGAGCTGCCATTCGTCCCGTTCCACCTGCCCGCGCTGCAGGAGAACAATCTGCACGAGCGAGACCGTGAGCACGCTCGTCAGGACGAGGCAGATCATGGCGATGATCAGCGCGGAGCCGCGACGCCGGGTCAGGTCACTGCGCAACATCAGTTCCCTCCTTCCCGCGCCTGATGGCGACGGTCCCAATCGAGTGCGGCCTCAATCTGCAGCAGGCGGCGCGGGACGGGCTGCAGTCCCGCAATGCCGGTCTCTGATTCGGTCGCGTAAGGCCGCAGGTGCTCCAACCGCACGAGTCGCTCCCGCGGTTTGACGACGAACCGGCTCGTCCCTTCCGGGAGCAGAAATGCTTCCCGCGCAGGACGTTCACTCTCACGATCGACCTCGCGCACGATCTGGCCTTCGCTGGCGACGTAACGGATGCTGCGACCGTCCGCCAACTTCAGGTTCAATCGTGCATTCTCCACGTCGCTGGCGGCGGCGACGTCAGCCGACACGGCCGCATGGGCGTCGGCCCGCAACTGCCGCCCGAGACGGGAGAGCGTCGACTGTACGACGGCGCCCTCGGTGCTGCGGGACTCGGCCGACATCAGCAGGCCGATCAGCACGGCCCCCATGACGGAGAGCGCGCCGATCACCGTGATGACGAGCATCATTTCGATCAACGTATAGCCGCAGCGGTCGGACCCGCGCGGTCGTGGCGGGCGAATCATGGCACGGCTCCGGTTCCGAACAGGTAACGTGTCAGCGTGACGGGCGCGCCCCGCTGGCCGGCGGAGTTCTCCCACGAGACGGCCACGGTCAGCCGGCGCGACGGTGGCGATCCTTCCAGCGCGCTCAGCGAGAGTTTCAGCTCCGGCGCGGCGAGGTTGTCGACCGCGGCGTCCGACAGGCGCTGCGCGTCGAGGTCGGCCTGGGTCAACTCGCGGCCGCCGCTCCGGGCCGCGAGGCGCTCCAGGACGTCGGCCGCTTCGAGCAGCGCGGTTTCGTGATCCGCCGACTCGTCACGTACCGCGGCCACGCGCGCCAGCAGCGGCACGACGAGCAGCGCGACGGCGCTGAACAGGGCGATCGCCGCCAGCAGTTCCAGCATCGTCACACCGCGGCGCGGCGCCGCCCGGCGCGCGACGGGCGTTCTGGTCTGATTGCGGATGCTCGGCATGCGGCGACTCACAGGAACGAATTGACGATCTGGATCAACGGCAGGAAGAACGCCACGCAATAGACGGCGACGAACGCCCCCAGACCGAGGACGACCAGGGGATTCACCAGCTCGATCAGCCACAACAGCCGCTGCCGCCGGATGCGATCGATGCTGTCCGCCAGTGAGTGCAGCGCAAAGGGGAGATGCCGCGCGCGGGCGGCGGCGTTGACGACGTCGGCTTCGCGGAGTGACAGAAACCCCTCTTCCTGCAGGCTGGCCCAGGGGGCCTCGCCTGCTTCGAGAGACAGGCCGATCCGCTCCAGCCGTTCTCCCAGGTCGCGGCGCGGATGCCGCTCGGCCATGGTCCCCACGACCGGGGTGAGGGGGCGCCCGGACGCCGCAGCAACGGCAAGGCTCCGCAGGACCCCCGGGGCGTCCCGGCGGGGGAACCAGCGCATCATCAGCGGCCAGTTCAGGTTCCCCCAACCGACGAGGTACATGTACGACAAGACGAAGATGAGGCTCATCGGGAGGCTGACGGCCGGAATAATCAGCCAGAAGTACGTGGCAATGTGGTCTGAGAGATGGATCACGGCCTTTGTCACATCCGGGAGCGGGACGCCGAAGTCCTCAAAGATCCGCTTGAACTTCGGCACGATCCAGTACATGAGGCTCGTCAGCATGACGAACAGGGCCGCAATCACGAGCCAGTAATAGCTGGCCAGGGCCGCCACCGACCCGTCGATGTAAGTCTGTCGCATCACGCCTGCGTGCCGCAGCGCGGCACCCCGCAGCGTGGCCGGGAGCGTGCCGGTCTCCTCGCCGACGCGGATCGCCAGCACGTCCACCGCGGGCAGCAGCTTCCCGTCGACCTCCAGGCCGTCCGCGAGCGAACTGCCGTCTCGCAACCGGTCCGCCAGGTCCCGCAGCCGCAGCCGCCGGGGTCCGTGAAACTCCAGGGCGAAGGCATCGAGTTCGTCCGCCAGCGACATGCCGTTCTCCACGGCGATCGTCAGCAGCCACAGCAGCCGCCCCTGCCGCGCACGGACCGCCGTCGACCAGAGCGCCACCACGTACAACAGCGGTGCGACGATGACGACGCCGGCCGTCACCAGCCACAGCAGCGGAAAACTGACCAGCAACCAGGCCGACAGCCGCATCTGATCGGCGTAGCGGTTGCGCCGCGCCGCCTCCCGCACCGGCAGGTCCTGATCCTCGCCCAGTCGCCCGAGACGGATCGCGGACCAGGCGGCCGCGAGCAGCACGCACAGCAGCAGCACCTGGATCACGCTGTACACCGACTGCAGCGCGTCCGCCTGCCGGAACCGCCGGGCGGCAAACGCGATCAGCGCCGCCGCAACGGGCAGCAGGGCCATGCCGAGGACCAGGACGGCGATGCGGGACCGGCTTCGTTCGCGGCGCGACAGCGCGGACCGGCTCTGCCACTCGGCCAGCAGCAGGCCGCCGCCGAGCGCCGGAATCAACAGCACGACAAGCAGGACTTCGACGTTCATCGCCTCAGATCGCCAGCATATCCAGCAGGCCGAACAACGGGAGATACAACGATGCCAGCACGGCGCCCATTCCGCCGGCCAGCGCTAGGAACAGAAACGGTTGCACGATCACGCCCACCACGCCGGATTGCACACGGGCCTGCATGGCGAACAACTCCCCCGCCGCGCGCAGCCCCTGGGCCAGCGCACCGTTACGCCCGGACCAGCGGAACATTGTCGCGACGGCGCGGGGGAAGTGCGGCAAGCCTTTGACCGCGTCGTCCGGCCGCGCGCCCTGCTCAAGCTCATCGGCCAGCAGCCGGCCCCCTTCCGCCAGGTTCGGGTCGCTCACGGCGTCCGCCGTCAGCCGCAGCGCGACCGGCAGCGGCACGCGGCATTCGATCAGGATCGACAGCAGCGAACAGAACTCCGACAGGCCGACGTAGCGCAGCGCCATGCCGATGAACGGAACCCACTGCAGGATGCGCACGCGGGTCGGCCGTCCCGGGACATAGCGCAGCAGGAACACCAGCGCCATTGCGCCCACCAGCCCGACGAAAACAAACGGCCAGAAACGCAGCAGAAAGACCGCCCCTTCCGAGAGCCACAGCACCGCGCGCGTCGCCCAGGGGAGCGGGATGCCGAAGTCCTCGAAGATCTCGCGAAACATCGGCACCGGCCAGACCAGCATCAGGAACAGGAGCAGCGTGGCCCCGATCGCCAGGAAGAACGGATAGGCGAGCGCCAGCCGGACCCGCGTCCGAACGTCGCGCGTCCTGCGCAGGCAGAGCAGGTGCTGCTCCACAACTTCGCCAAACCGGCCCGACCGCGCCCCGGCTGCAATCAGGCCGCGGAGGTACGCGGGGACGAGCCGCTCCTGTTCCGTCAGGGCCGTGTCGAGCGACTTGCCGGCATCGAGATCGTGGCTCAGCCGGCGCAGTACGGCCCGCATGCGGCGTGAAGGCGCTTCCTGGCTGTAGGCGTGCAGTCCTGAGGCCAGCGGCAGTCCTGCCGTCGCCACATCGGCGACGGTTTCCACCAGGTCCTCGCCGCCGTGCAGGCCGGTGGAGCGGGCATACTCCGGAACGTCTTGCGGCGCCGGGGCGATCATGGTGGAGCATTCTCCGTCAGGATTCGGGATCTCCGGAGTTTCATGTTCCGAGGCTCTTCCAGAGGGACGACAAAGGGACGAACACCGTGAGCGCGTACAGCACGGTGGCCCCGCCTCCCACCACCAGCACCAGCAGCAGCGGCACGACCTGTTGAATCCAGTCGGCGCGGAGCGTGGCGCGCTGCTGATAGACCTCGGCCGCCTGGCGCAGCGCGGCAGGCATCCGCGACTGGTGGGCGCCGAACACCATCTGCCAGCGCAGGAAGGGCGGGAGCGCCGTGCCGCTGCGCAGCGCCTCGTCGAGCGGCCGCCCCGCCTCGACGAGTGTGGCGGTCTCCTCGGCAGAGCGGATCAGCCGCAGATCGCCGGTCCCTCCGGCGCTCAGCCGCGCCGCCTCCGGAAACGGGACTCCGTGCTCGGCGAGGATCGCCAGCAGATGTGCGAAGCGCGCCAGTTGCGCGTTGCGGACGACGCCGCCCACTCCCGGCAGCCAGCGGACGAACCCCAACTGCACCGGCCGGTCGTCGGAGGCACCCGCCGCCAGCCG
>CAZWGW010000567.1:4577-5289 GCA_964633565.1 uncultured Planctomycetaceae bacterium | reverse complement strand
AGCAACGTGATCGCCGCCATTGACTGGTGCCTTGCGAACAACATCCAGGTCACCAACAACAGCTACGGGGCCGGGTTTCACCCCGGAAGTATTGTGGAAGACGCGTTCAACCGCGCGGCCGCCGCGGGCATCGTCATGGTGGCCGCCGCGGGGAACAGCGGGACCAGCGCGGGGACGGGGGACACCGTGAACTACCCGGCGCACTTTGACTCCGTGATTGCCGTAGCGGCGACGACTTCGAGTGATACCCGTCCGTCGTTTTCCAGCACGGGGCCCACTGTGGAACTGTCCGCCCCGGGGTATTTCATCGACTCGACCGTGCCCGGCGGAGGCTACGGTTACAAGTCGGGCACTTCCATGGCCTCGCCGCACGTGGCGGGCGTCGCGGCTTTGGTCATCGGGGCGGGGCTGGGCGACGTCAACGGCAACGGCATCATCGGGGATGACGTCCGGGCGCTCCTGGCGGCGACGGCCATCGATCTCGGTGTGTCGGGCGGAGACCCCTGGTACGGATACGGGCTCGTGGACGCGGAAGCGGCCGTCGAACTCGCACTCGCGAACGCCGCACCACCGCCACCTCCGCCGGAACCTCCTCCCGCTCCCGTCGCGCAAGGGACGCACGTCGCCGCGATCGACTACCTCCTGTCGGGCGGAAAACGCAACAACAAGAACCTCTCGGCGACGATCTCTCTGGCCGACGACCTCGGCGGAC
>CAZWGW010000567.1:0-4567 GCA_964633565.1 uncultured Planctomycetaceae bacterium | reverse complement strand
ATATGGGCAACTCAATGCCGAATCGCCGGCCCACCTCGGCGGACCAGTGTCCGGTGCAACGCTCTCGGTGACGATCTACCGCAGCGGGAAAGTGCTGCGCAACTCGAGCGGCGCCACCGATGCCAATGGCCGGCTCACATTCATCATGAACAACGCCAAGGCGGGGACGTACTCGGTGTTGATCAGAAGCGTGGCGGCCGATCCGCTCGTATGGGACGGAGTGTCCCCTCCCAATTCGTTTCTGAAGTAGACGGCCTCCCGACGCCGACCCCTTCCCCTCCACACGTCCTGCCGGCCACAATGCGCTCCACCAAAGGGAGCGTCATGGGACATCAACGGATTCGGATCGGCATCGTCGGCGCCGGCGCGAACACGCGTCTCCGTCACATCCCCGGTTTCCGCGCCATCGACGGCGTCGAAATCGTCGGTGTCGTCAACCGCTCGCCGGAATCGACGCAGCGCGCCGCCGTGGAACTGGCCATCCCGCGCGCGTTTCCCGACTGGCCGTCGCTTGTCGCATCTCCCGATATCGACGCGGTCATGATCGGCACCTGGCCCAATCTGCACTGCGCGGTAACGTGCGCCGCGCTCGCAGCCGGCAAGCACGTCCTCACAGAAGCCCGCATGGCGCGAAACGTCGCCGAAGCGGAGCAGATGCTCGCCGCCGCCCAGGCCCATCCGGACCTGACCGCGCAGATCGTCCCCAGCCCGTTCGGACTGGAATGCGGACCGGGCGTGAAACGCATGCTCGCGGATGGCGTCATCGGCGAACTGCGCGAACTGATGGTGATCGGCGCGGATGACGCCTGCCACGACGATGCCGGGCCGGTGCACTGGCGGCAGGATTGCGAAATCAGCGGCGTCAACGTGCTGACACTGGGCATCCTGCATGAGACCGCGCTGCGCTGGACGCCGCCGCCGGTCCGGGTATTTGCACAATCGTCGCTGCACTCGCGCCGTCGCGCCTCCGACCGGAACCCCGACGATCGGCCGACTGTCCCAGACAGCGTGCAGGTGCTGACGGAACTCCCCGGCGACGCTCGAGGGATTTACCACTTCAGCGGTATGGCGCTGTTCGGTCCGGGCAAGCAGATTCACCTGTACGGCAGCCGCGGCACCATCAAGGTCGAATTTGGGGCGCGGGAGCGCGTCTTCGTGGGTCGCGTCGGCGACCGGGAATTGGCCGAACTCACGATTCCGCCGGCGGAGCGCGGACGATGGCGCGTGGAGGAGGAGTTCATCGGAGCAATCCGCGGCCGCGAGCCGGTGCGGCTCACGGATTTCGCGACGGGGTTACGCTACATGCAGTTCACGGAGGCGGTCTCGCGCAGCGCTCAGACGGGCGAGTCGATCGCTTTGGCGCGTCCCTGAACTCACAATCGCCGCCAACTCACCGCAGGACGCGTGTCGTCACCTCCGGCAATTCCGCTCCGGCCGCGTCGACATGGCGAGAGTGCACGACGTCGGGCGTTAACGACTCGGACCAGGATCCGCTGAGGATTGCGGCACTCCCGGAAAATCCGGGTAATTGCTCGGCGGGCTGGTTTCGACAGAGCGCGAGTTGAGCCCCCAGCGTAATGATGGTGCACTCGACAACGGCAGCCGAGTCGCCTGTGCCCGGCACTGGAATGGCACGCGAGAGAGCGGCACTGACCCCCCGGTCTGTGTGGAACGTGAGCCCATTGGTCTGATCCGCCGGTGCGAGGCGTGCGGCCGCGCCGAACGGCAACAGTTTGCCGATCGACTCAGCGCTCGCGACGACCGTCGAGACCGTTCGTCGGGAAGCCATGGCCCGCGCCACTCGCGCGTCGGTTCGGTCGGCCGTAGAATGATCTCCGCGCCAAGCCGCCACAAATAACACCGTGAACAGCACCAGCACAACGACCCGGCCGACCCCTTGTGGCGTCTCGCTCATTGCAAATCCCTGACCTGCAATCAGTTGTAGCGGACTCGCGCGAATCCGCGGTACTGCATCCCGGCACTTTGCGCCGTCCCATCGTGTATCGGCGCAGTGACTGTGGCATCTTGGGCGAAGTGCATGGCATTCCGCGGCGTGGGAAATCGGCGGCGACTGTGCCGGGATGGCGACAGCATTCTGATGTGCGGGCCGGGATTCCGTCCGGATTCCATCAAGGACGGCCAGGGACGTCACACGGATTGCAGGATCCGTTCCTGGAGTGCATCCACTGCGGACTCAAACTGCCGCGGTGGCGCCCGGAACAGATGACGCGTGAACTCGCGGACAAGAACCTGCTGGTGCGGTGACAGGTAATCGACCGGGCTCTTGCCGTCCACGCGAGCCAACATGCAGGCCCCCCAGTGGCGAATACTGCGTGGCTCCAGAGCGGCGAGTGTGCGCGCCGGCCAGTGAGCGGCATTCTGGTATGTGCGCCAGAACCGCCGCAGCAGTTCGATGAGCGGCAAGCCCCCCGCGCCATGCCGGATGGCTTTGAGCGCCAGGTGGCTCAGGAAGAAACCGAGGTCAAAGCCCGGGTCGCCGAAGTGCCCCGTTTCGAAATCAACGAGGACTACTCCACCGTGTGTCAGCAGGATGTTCTTGGGACTGAAGTCCCCCAGCACAAGGCACAGCCGGTTGCCCGCCATGTCGTCCATCAGGTCCTGAATCGGGTCCACCAGCTCGACATGAGCCGTCGCGATCCGCCGGTAGAACGGGTCGATCCGCAGCTCGTCAAAGACCTGCTGGTCTCCCAGCGACTCCCGCAGGGCCGGATCGTCGAACGTGCCGGCATGGACCCGCGCGAGGCAGTCCCCCAGCACATCCGCCAGTGCTGGATCGATCTCGCCCTGGAGCAAGGCTTCCTTCCAGACGACGTGATCCGCATCGACAGCGTCCATGCCGAACAAGAAATTGGCCCGGTCTTCGAACAACACCCGGGGGACCGTGCCGGCGGGGAGCAGGCGCTCCAGCACCCGCATCACGTCCACCTCGCGCCAGACGCGGTCCAGCCGGCTCCGCCAGTCGGCTCGCGTCCGCAGTTGCTCACGCGACTGTTTGAGGACGAAGTCCGGGCCGCCCGCCGGCATGATCCGCAGCACCAGATTCGACACTCCCCAGCCGAGCGTGACAATGCGCACCGATCCGTGATGCGGCAACCGGCCGGCGTTCCGCAGGTAACTTACGGCGTTATCGGCAGTCAATTCCAGCACGGACAGGCCGTTCCTGAAGTGAAACGACGCCTCCACGGGCAGTGACACGTCGCGCTTGCCACGGGGAGCAGACTCGCCGACACTATCACCATCGGTCATCAACGGACAAGCGTCGATGTGGTCGAGGACCTTTGCCCTGCTCGTACGCGCACTGCGCCTGGATGCGCGCCAGCTCAGTTCGCATCTGGCACGCCTGTCGCTGCTGGTGTTCGTCGTCTGCCTGCTGGTATTCGGGCAACTGATGTCGGTCATGTGGGGCGCGCCGGGATTGTGGTTCTTCAAGTTCCTGTCGTGGGTCAACTACTTCTTCGCGACCCTGGCGGCAGCCCTGCTGTTTGCCACCGCCATTACAGAAGAGAAAGAAGAACAGACCTTGGGCCTGCTGCGGATGGCCAACGTCGGCGCCGGCCCGCTGCTGCTGGGAAAAGGGGTACCCCGGCTACTGTCGGCCCTGCTGATCCTCACCGCCCAGTTTCCGTTCACGCTGCTGGCGATTACGCTCGGCGGGGTGTCGTGGACCCAGGTGTACGCCACCTACTGGACGCTGTTTTCACACATCGTCCTGGTCGGCGGCGTCGGGTTGTTCTTTTCTGTCCTCTGCCGCCGTTCGTTTGCCGCCGCTGGCCTGACGATCCTGATCTGCCTCGCTGCGCTGATCGGCCCTCCGATCCTGTACGGGCTGGTGAACCTGGTCGTTACTTCGGGGCAGCCGGCCGAAGTGGTCGCAGTCGCAGAGTTCATACTCCCCTTCAGCCAGAAGCTGTACGAGGCGACGGCCTCCGCGCGACTGATTGAAGTCCTGAGCACCGGGTTTTCCGGAGGGCCGTTCGGACTGCAGGTGCTGTCCAATCTCGGGTTCGCGCTCGGGCTGTTCGGACTGGCGTGGTTGTCGTTTGAGACGTTCAACCGCAATCTGGAGCAGGCCGCCTCCTCGACCCGTGCCGACCCGGGTCGTCTCGGCCGATATAGCCCTCGTTGCCGCCGCGCCTGGGCCACGCCGCTGATCTGGAAGGACTTTTACTATCTCGCCGGTGGTCCCAGATGGTGGGTGATTCGATCGTTCCTGTACGGGTTGATCGCGTTCGTGTTCGTCTGGCTGACCGGCCTGCTGAGCGGGATGCGGTTTGACAGCATGAACGATGTCGAACACATCGGCGACATGCTGCTGCTTTTGACGTTGCTGATCTTCCTCCCCCTGGAATGCGTGATTCAGGCAGCGCGAATCTACCAGTCGGAACTTCGCGACCGCACGTGGTCGACGTTGATGCAGTTGCCGCGGTCCCTGCCGGAGGTCGTCTATCCCAAACTCGTGGGTTGCCTGCTCGGTTTTGCGCCGGCGCTGTTGTACCTCGGGCTGGGGGCCGTCCTGGCGCCCAGCACGATTGATAACTTCTTTACG
>CAZWGW010000566.1:4655-5294 GCA_964633565.1 uncultured Planctomycetaceae bacterium | reverse complement strand
GCGCCTGGACTTCGCCGCGTGGCTGACGACGTTGACCCGGCGGGATCGCCGCATGGCGATGCTGCTGGCGACCGGCGAATCCACGTTCGTGGTCGCACGTCGGTTCCGGCTGACTCCCGGGCGCGTCAGTCAGCTCCGACGTGAGTTGTGCGTCAACTGGCATTTGTTCGTCGGCGACCAAGCCGCTGGCAGCCCACTCTCGGCGCGAAGCCGATCGTATCCACGCCGCTGTGCGCCGCGAGTGCACAGTCACCGGTGACGTCTCAGCTCATTCCGCCGATCCATCAAACGGAGATTCACCTGAGCCGCGGAGTTCCTGTGCAGCACCTTGAGCGCGACCACTCGCTGCAGTTCGGGATCCCAGGCGCGAAAGACCCGTCCGAATCCCCCCTGGCCGAGTTGAGAATGGATCTCGAACCGGCCCAGGCTGGACCCGATGGGCGCGTCGTGCGGCAGGGAACCTCCTGCTGAATTGTCTTCCAGCGACGCTGAGACGGTATTTGCAATTTGCGGGTCGGCTGCGGTCGAGGTGTCAGCGGCGTGTTCCTGAGCGCATGCCGCCCAAATCTGCAGGACCCGGTCGTGGTGATGTGGAAATCGAGCGAGGTACTCCTGCACATCGGGTGCTTCGCCGTGTCG
>CAZWGW010000566.1:0-4645 GCA_964633565.1 uncultured Planctomycetaceae bacterium | reverse complement strand
ACGACGCTCCCGCAGCTCGAGCGGAATGAGCTGCTCGAGATCCGCACCGTCGGTGTTCGGCGCGCCGCAGGTCATCACGTTGACACGGTTCGATGTATCCAGCGTCGCCGGGCATCAAGTTCCGGCATTTCCGCGAGTGTATACCGCGGCAGCAGCGATTCATACGGCGTCCAGCCATGGCATGGGGACTCGGTGAATCGCAACGACTGAAGTCGTTGTGAGGTCTGGTTCTATCCGGCCACCCGGGAGAACAGCGGCTGGTTCACGTGGCCGCTGGACCGGCCGGTCATGGCGGTCGCGGATGACCGAGTTGCGAGCATCCCATACGTTACTCCGGATCTCCAATCAGGATGAACGCCGCCCAATAGCGCGGATGGGCAAAGGGACGGTTGTCAGCATCCGTTGTGGGTCGCGCGTCCGCCGGCGGCACTGTCAGCGCGAGCGCCGGCTCATTCTTTCCGCGGCTCGCGCCCTGCGACAGGCCGGCCGCGAGTCGGGTCGCTTCGTCCAACGTCAGATTGCGCAGCCACTGTCCGGCCTCCATGAGCGCTTCGGCCTTCGGCATAGGCGATTCCAGGCCGGTGCGCTGCCCGAGCAGGTTCTGATAGAACCGGTCCATCAGGAACGCCGTGGCGACGTCATCCACCGGCCACAAACTCGCCAGGACGGTGCGGTTGCCGGCGGCCAGAAACGCCCAGGTCAGTCCGAGGACACCTTCGCTGCCGTGGGTCATTCCCACCGCGGTCTCGCAGGCGGAAAGCGTGACGAGGTCAGCCCCCGACAGTCGTTCGTCGGCCATCACTTCGGCCGCCTCCAGAAAGCCGTCGCTGCCATCCGCACGCGACGGCGCCAGCACCAGCGCCGACAGCAGTGGATCGTACGGATCGGCCAGTCCGTGCGTGGCAAAGTGCAGGATTCTTTTTCCGCCGGCCGCCGCACGCACGCGGTCTTCCCTGGCGTCGGCGTCGCTGAGACGCGATGCCTGTGGGCCGGCCCGCCTGATCAGCCCGGCGGCCTCAACACGCGTCCCCTCAAGCGGCGGCAGCCGCAGTGCCGGAAGGAGGCCGGCGAATTGGCCTGCACTTTCTTCGATCTGGTAAACCGAGGGGACGTAGTGCACCTCATCAAAACGCTGGACGTCAACGACCAGCAACCCCTCGCCGACCGGCGCGCCCGCGCGGCGCAGCCTGGTCAGGAGCGCCAGGCTCGGAACGGACACCACGGCCGTCCGTTCGAGCAGGTAACCCCCCTGGGAATCGGGCAGGGCGGCAAACGGCAGCGAATTCAAGGGACCATCCGGCAGGATGGCGAGCAGCTTAACATCGGCGAGTTCACCGGCCAGCGGCCGGATCAGCAGGTCATACAGCTCGCGCCCCAGCAGGTCGTGATTGAGACCTGATGCAACGAGCCCGGCGCGCCACGCTCCGGCCAGCCCCTCCAGTTCCTCCTGACGTATGGGCAGCAGCCGCGTCACGAACGTTAATCCTGCCGTCGTGCGGCGCGCGAGCACGGCACACGTTTCATACGGCCCGACGGACCACGCCAGCAGGGCCTGGCCCACATCGAGCAACTCTCCGATCTGCGCCTCGTCGAGAGGCTTGGTCAGGGCTGGCTCGCCGTGCCCCTGCGACGCGCGGGTGTTGGCCACGAATGTCTGCCATTGAGCCTCCAGGCGTTGTCGTTCGGAGGCTACTGCCCGCAACGGCTGCACCATGTCCGGCCGGCCGGCAGCTTGAGCGGCGAGTTCAGTCATCCGTTGCTTCAGGGCCGTCCGGGCATCGTCAAGTTGGGCGGCGACGCGACGATCCTCCGGCGCCAGTTGCTGCCAGAAGTCGCGAGTCCCCGAAGCGGCGGCAAGCATCGTCCGGGAACGGCCCATGTCGAGGATCGACAGGGCTGCCGCGGGGCGGCCTGATCTCGCCTCGACAACGGCCGCGTCGTGATGCAGGCGGCGGAACGACTCGGTCGATTCGATGGCCAGAGCCGGATCCAGTTCGCGGGCAAAGGCCTTCCAAGCCGTCTCCAGTTGATTCTGGAACAGTCCGGAGGCAGTCTCGAGCTCCCCACGTGCGGCAGCCAGTTGCGCCCCCAGTGTGGTGCCGGTCGAAGAGTCATGCGAGCGGGATTCCAACTTGTCCAGTGCCTGCCGGCACTCCGCGATGATCTCCCGGGCGGATGGCGACTGAACCTCGCCAGTGTCCGGCTGTGCGCTGCGCGCCGCGGAGGGCTCCTGCAACAGGCCCTCCAGCAGACGGACCTGTTCCGCCGACAGGGCCGGGGAGTCGTGATCATGCGAGTGCCCCGCAGCCGGGGTCCGTCCGGGGCGTGCGACGACCGGTCCGCGGCCGACGATTGCCGCCAGCGATTGCGGCTGCGACTGATTGCGTAACGCAGCCAGCAAACCCGAGGAGGGCCGATAGCGCCCTTCCGCCGACAACCATTGCACAATCTGTAATCGCTCGATCTGCAATGCAGCGGACTGTTTGAGGTCCTCGAGCGCCGCCAGTGAGGCCGCCTCACGGAGCGCATCGAGCGCTGGTCCAAACTGGCCGTGCGCGAATTCCAGCCGACCCATCTGTTCCCGGACCCGCGACAATGCGAGCACGTCGGATCGATTGAGTGTGAATTGCCCAGGCTTGACGAACAGGTCCTTCGCCCAGCGATAGCAGTCCTTCGCGCGCTGGTAGTCGCACTCGCGATCGAAGACCGCTCCCATCAGCAGCAGCGCGTCGGCCCGCTGATGGAGACTCCCATCGACGTCAAGGATACGCCGCGCTTCCCGCAGACAATTGGCGGTCGACCCGAGCCGCAGCCAGAGCGCCGCCCTGGCCTCGAGCGCCAGCGGCAGGATTGCTGTGTCGTCGAGTTCCGTCGCCAGTTCCTCGGCGCGGTCCAGGTGAAATCGGGCCAGCAGTACCCGTCCGGACTGGGCGTAGAAATCCCCGAGGTACGCATGCACGCGGGCATGGATCCAGCGCACTGCCTGATCGAGTTGCGCGAGCGCGCCGCGCCCGCGCCAATGCGGGTTGGCCCGGGCATCCGGCAGGATCTCCAGCACGCGCAGGAGATACTCGATCTTGCGGATCCGGCCGGTCTCTTCCCCGATACCAGCGCGAATCAGCAGCGCGCTGACGTTGTTGATCGCGGTGACACTGCGATGCACCATTCCGAGCCGCAGACTTTCGGCGAACAGGAATACCGATTCGCGGGCCTGGTCGGCGCTGTCCAGACCCTCGTTGTACTGGTCGAGGGCCGACAGCAGGTAGACTTCCGCCTGGCGCTGATGGCCTTCCTCCTGCCATCGGACCAGCGGCGACGCCTCGCCTGTCTCAAGGTTCACTTCGGCCGGCTTGAGAAAGTCCTCAGGGAGTTTCTCGAAGAGACGGATCGATTCTTCGCGCGTCCGACGCGCCTCGTCGAGACGGCCGCCGGCAAACAGGTCCATCGCCAGGTTGGCCCGGCACCATGCCTCCAGCGCGATGTCGGGGTACGCCTTCCAGAACGTGGCGGCCTCCCGGTTGTAGCCGTAGGCCTCGTCCATCAGCGGCTGGCGTTCGGCCGGCGGCAAATCGCGACCCGCGGCGGCGGCCACTTCGGCCAGTGCCGATCTCACCAGATGGGTTACGGCCGGCGGAACGTCCTCCGCTCCCGCAGCTTTCGCCAGCGCCCGCAAGTACAACAACGACTGTTCGCGTCGGACGGATCCCCTGGGACTGCTCCGGGGATCCTGCGCGTCGCCGCGGCTAGCATCGGCCGACATCAGGACCGCAGCCAGCGCGCGCTGCCAGGCAGGCTGTTCCGACTCCGGCAGACTGGAAATGGACTGCCAGGCATTGACACATCGCGCCAGATCCTGAGAGGCATCGTCGACACGTCGCTCCGAGGCAACCAGGCCCTGGAGCGTCTGCTCCAATGACTGCGGCGCGGGTTGACTGTGTGCGGCTGTTAACAGGATGGCCAGCCAGCCGGTAATCCCCATTGCGTGACACTCCGCAGCATACTCCGTTGACGGCTCGCGACGGGCCAGCCGATTCCCACGGTGATTCTAACGCGGGAGGGGTCGGAAACCATTGGAGAATCTCGCCCGACGACCGCGCCCGAATGCGGTCCGGGTGCCGTTTGGCAATCGCCCGTCTCTCACCCCGGGTCGCCGATCAGTACAAAGGCCGCCCAGAAGCGCGGGTGGGCGAAGGGACGATTGGGATCGGTCGATTCGGATTGCGGACCCGCTACATCCAATGTGACAGGGATTGCCGTTTCGCCCTTCCCACGAGAGACGCCGGCTGAGATGTCCTGCGTCAGACTCTTCGCTTCCTCTGTCGTCAACTGCCGCAGCCACTGCTTCGCCTCAGCGAGCGCTTCGGCCTTGGGCATGGGTTGGTCGACACCTTCCCGCTTACCGAGCAGGTTCTGGTAGAACCGGTCCATCAGGAGCGCCGTCGCCGTGTCGTCCACTTTCCACAGGCTGAGGCACACCGACCGCGAACCGGCCAGCAGGAACGCCTGCGCGAAACCCAGCAGGCCGTCGCCGCCCCCCGGCCGGCCGAGGGCTGATTCGCAGGCCGAGAGCGTCACAAGGTCGGCGTTGAGTTCCCAGTTCTCCAGGACTTCGTTGGCCGTCAGCCGGCCGTCGTAGTAGTTGCCG
>CAZWGW010000565.1:0-5311 GCA_964633565.1 uncultured Planctomycetaceae bacterium | reverse complement strand
CCCGGCCGCGTCAAAACGCGCCTTGCCGCCGCCCTCGGACCGGACGTCGCCGCCACTCTCTACGCGGCATTCACGCGGGACATCGTCGCCCGCTTCCGCGACGTCGCCGCGCGGCGCATCCTCGCCTTCACCCCCGCCGACGCCGTGGCGCGCAGTCACTTCCAGCAACTGGCCGCCGGCGACTACGAACTCTGGCCCCAGCCCGATGGTTCGCTCGGCGAGCGTCTGCGCGCCTTCTTCGACATGCACCTCGCCGCAGCCGATCGGGCCGCCGTTATCGGTTCCGACAGCCCGACGCTGCCGGCCGAGTTCGCGGCACGGGCGCTGGAACTGCTCGCCGAACGGGACTGCGTCCTCGGTCCCGCGGCCGATGGCGGTTACTACCTGATCGCACTCCGCCGCCCCTGCCCTGCCCTGTTTGAGGGGATCGACTGGGGGACGCCGCGCGTGCTCGAACAGACGGTCGACCGGCTGCAGCAGGCGGGGCTCTCGCTGCACCTGCTGCCGGTCTGGTACGACGTCGATACGCCCGATGACCTCGCTTTCCTCCGCGGCGATCTCGCCGCGATGCGGCACGCGGGGCTCCCCGTCGAACTGCCGGCGACCGACCGTGTGCTGAATGAAATCGCCGACCGTGTGCGCGCGTAATCGAACGCCGGACGGACTTCCGGGTCCGTCCGTATGCAGCATCGGCAGCGGATCAGGCCAATGATTCCACGCGGTGACAAAAACGCGGCTCGTCATTGATGAGGGTCAAAACGCAGACGGACGGACTCGGAAGTCCGTCCTACGTTCATGGCGTGCCGCAGGCCGGCCACTTCTGATAAAGTGCCGGCATGAACACCAGCGACCTGCGTGAATGGTTGGAGCGTTCCCGTCGCAAGACCCTGGAACTGCTGGACACCATCGAGAAATCACCAGACCCGGCGGCCCTGCTCGCCTGGCGGCCGGGCCCGGGGCGCGCGCACATTGCATGGCAACTGATGCACCTGGGCGCGACGGACGACCGCCACCTCAACATCCGCATGCACGCCCGTGACGCGGCGGAACCCGAATACGTGCGCCGCTTCGCCGGCGGCAGCACGCCGGACGACGACATTCCGGCGCTGCCCGTCATCCGTCAGTACCTCACCGAACGGCGCGACGCGCTGCTCGCCCATCTCCGCACCCTGACCGATGCCGACCTGGCCGACAAACCCAAATCCGACGCCCCCTGGGTCTACCGCGAGTGGTTCCAGGTGCTGGCGTGGCACGAGGCGCATCACCACGGGCAGGCGCACCTGACGTTAAACCTCTATCGCGCGGCGCATGGCGCTTGAGCGACGCGACGAATGACTGACTTCGTACCCGAGACCTCGCCGCCCCCCGACATCCGGGGCACCCGCTCCGGCAAGCGCTACTTCGCCGCCGTCGTCGACAACGCCGCCGCCATCATTCTGGCCCTCGCCTGCGCGGCGCTGCTGCCGATCCGTCACGACATGACCCGCGGCCTGTCGGCGTATACCTTCTACCTGCTCTACTACGGTGCGGCCGAAGGGCTGTGGGCCACCACTCCCGGCAAGTGGTTCTTCGGCCTGCGGGTCGTCGACGCCGCGGGCCACCCCTGCCAGTTGTGGCAGGCCGCGCTCCGCTCGCTGGGACGCATTCTGGACGCCAATCCGCTCTTGCTCGGCGCACTCCCGGCGGCGCTGCTCGTGTTCTTCACGACGCGGCGGCAGCACCTGGGGGACTTTTTCGCCGGGACGTACGTCGTCGATCGGGAGGACCTGCCACCGTGACCGGGTGGTTGTTCACGATCCGATGACTGCTGCCGTGCGTGTGGGCGTCGGGTATCATGCGCGGACAATGGACGAGGCCGGTTGCGACATCGAATCGAGTTCCCCAGCCGAATTCCGCGCCGACCCCGGCGCCTACTGGCCGATGATCATCGTCTGTGCCGTGCTCGCGCTGCTCGCGACGGCCGGGACCGTCTGGGGCGCCATCAGGCCCGGGCCGGTTGACGTGCTGAGAATCCTGGTCCCACCCTTTCTGGCCCTGCTCGCCGTGGTGTGCGTCATCGGCGTGCGCTACTACTGGGTGCAACTGCACCGCCGCTATCGGCTCATCAAAGGAGGTCTGGAGTACTTCGACGGCCGGCAGACACACAAGGTCCCCTGGAAGAGCGTAACCGAAATCTACGAGGTCGTCTTCAGCGTCAAGTTGCTCGGCCTGACCGTGGACTCGCCGCACCTTGGCGTCGCGTTGGTCACCTCCGAGGGGGTGCGCTGCGAGATCGACAAGAACGTGCAGCGGGCCGATCAACTCGCCCCGATCGTGTCGCGCGAAGTGAACCGGAGGCTGAGCGATCGCGCCCGGAAGAAACTCGGGCGACGACAAAGCGTGCCGTTCGGATGCGTCAGCCTGTCCGAGACGGGGGTCACGATTCAGGAACCGCCTCCAAAGGCCTGGTGGGAAAAACTGAAGCACCGCTTTGAAAGCAACGTCGACACGAGTGTTGTTGTGCCGGGAGAATACGCGTGGCATGATGTCGCGGGCATTCGTGTCGTCTCCGCCGTGCGGGGGGACCGGATGTCGGACCGCACCACGTACAACCAGTTGCAGATTTGTGTGCACGGACGGAAGTCTCCGGTTTGTCGCTGGGCCGTCCCCGAGTTTCCAAATTTCACGGTGTTTTGCGAGGTCCTTGAGCAACTGGGCCGGCCGCTGACGCAGGGCGCGTAGCTGGTGGCGTTATTGGTTGATTCGCTCCTGTCAGTTCCAGTTTGAGCGCGGAGAATTGCAATATGTCCGATGATGATTTCGGCGACGAGTTCGGCGACGCGGCTCCCCGCTCCGCTCCCAGGCCGGGGAAGAAGAAAAAGAAAGGCCAGGCATCCAAATCGGGCAAGGCGCCCTCGGGCAAGGCCCCGGACAAACCCGCGGGGCCGTCGCAGAAAGAAAAGGTACAGCTCTACATCCTCGTCGGCGTCTTCCTGCTGACGGTCATCCCCTTCGCGATCTTCATGGCGATCCGACAGGGGCGCATGGAGGACGCCGAGCAGGCGGCGTTCGCAGCCGAGATCGACCAGTTGCTCCAGCCGCCGAAAGACGGAGCGCCGCCGCCGGGGAAGCCGGGGAAATTCGCCGAGGTCGATGTCGGCAAGCGGGAACTGTACGTCTACCACGGCAACCTGGGCGACGACATGCGCGCTGTGACCCCGGCCGAAGCGGATTACATCGTGCAGGTCAAAGAGACCCGCGAAACTGTGGCCGAATACACCGATGGGAGTAAAGGGATCAAGGTGACGCTGGAACTGACGGTCATCGACAAGCCGACGTGGACCGTTTTGGGCCGCAAGACGCTCGTCGGCGACGACCCGCCGCTCGTGGCGGTCGGTCCCAGCGGCGACGTCGTCGAGATGCCTGACCGCGACGAGGTGAAAGCGTATTACAAGAGCCTGGTCGGGATGGAATAGTGCGTCATCACGATTCCGTTCCGACGCTCTGACAATTACCGTCTGAAATCCGCGCTCATGGCCGTCAAAGTCTCCGTCTCCCCACTCGGCGCCGCTGTCGGAGCGTTCCTCGGCGCGATCGCCCGGCCGCTCGTCGTCTACGCGTACATCCACGACCAGCTAGGCCCCAACGACGGATTGACCTCAATCCTCGGTATCTCCGCCATCATCGGTCTGTGCGTCGGCGGCCTGGGAGGCTTGTTCGGCAAGCCGCTGATCAGCGCCGTGGTCGGTGGAGCGCTCGGCGTGGCGGCGTATTACCTCACGTTCATTCCGCTGGCCTTCTGTCTCTGCCTGACCGGGCTGGAGCAGGGGCAGGGGGGCGGTGATCCGCCTCCGTGGTGGGCCATGATGCTCACGGGAGCCGTCCCGGCCGCCATCGGCGCCGCCGCGGAGTTGTTCGCCGGCAGGAAAACGCCGCCGTCTGCTCCGGCCGATGTTCCCACAACGCCGCAGCCGCGGGAGCAGCCAGGCGATTCTCAGGGAGCGTGAGTCTCCTGAATGCGGCGCGTCCGGATTCGATATCGCGACGGCGTCCGTCCAACATTCACCGATTCGGCGGCGTAATACGTGCATGCCCGACCTCACCAGTCCGCGCCTGATCTACCTCAAGGGACTGCTGTTCCTCGTCTGCGGCGGCATGGCGGCGGGGCTGTTATGGATGGAATCGCCGACGCTCAAGGCGGCCGCGCTGCTGGCGCTGACCGTCTGGTGCTTCGCCCGCGCGTATTACTGCGCGTTCTACGTGGTGGAGCACTACGTGGACCGGCAATACCGCTTTGCGGGGCTCTGGTCGTTCGTGCGGTATCTGGCCGCACGCAGGGGCAGTGCACGGCCCTGAGGTGACGCGGGCTGTGGAGAAATCGGGGCCGGCTGACGTTCAATTCTTGCGGGCGCTGTGCGCGCGGCGGAAAATGAAGCCGTCCCGCGGCCGACAAGGGCCGTGCCCAGCGTCAGAACGGGAGACTGGCATGCACACTTCTCTCAGGGGGGCGGCCTTCGCCGCCATCGCGTTCGCACTCCTGTCCTGTCCCGGACCGCTGTTCGGGCAGGAAACGGCGGATGGCCCCACAGCGGCGCAACCCGCGGCGCCCGTTGAGATTCCCGATGAGCCCCGAACGGTCGACCCGGCGACGCTCGTCGCGGAATCACTGGCCGCGCCGGTCACCGTCGACTTTGTCGAGTCGACGCTGAGCGAAGTCGTCAAGTGGCTCCGCAGCGAACAGAAGCTCGCCGTCCTGCTCGACGACGGCGCTTTGTACAACGCCGGCATCCTCGTCAGCGAACCAGTGACCGACCATCTGGACAATGCCCCGCTCTATCTGCTCCTCAACCGCCTCCGCTCGCTCGGACTGGCATGGTTTGTACGGGATGACGTCGTCCACATCACCACGGCCGATGTCGCCGACGACCAACTGACCACCCGGCCCTACAATGTCGGCGACCTCCGCGACGCAGGCTTCGAGTCCGACGCTCTCATCGAGACGATCCAGAACCAGACGGACGGCCCGTGGCAGGACCTCGACGGGATCGGCGGCACGGTCCAATTGCTCGGCGACGTGTTGTTCGTGCGCCAGACAGATGCCATGCACCGCGAAGTCAGCGGATTGCTGACGGCCCTCCGCAAGCATGCCCGCCGCACGTTCACGCTCGATCCACCGCAACACGAAGTCCTGCGGCAGAAGCTGAACGAGAATGTCAGCGTCGATTTCGAGGATGTCCCGCTGCGCGAGGCGATTGCCGACCTGGCGCGGCAGTCCCAGGCCGACATTCGACTCGACGTGCAGTCGCTCGCGGACGCCGGCATTCGCGACCGC
>CAZWGW010000564.1:4515-5314 GCA_964633565.1 uncultured Planctomycetaceae bacterium | reverse complement strand
CGGTTTCAGGGTACCACAGTGGTGAGGTTTCCGCCGTCTGGTTCAATCGTCGTTCGGTTTCGGGTTGACGAGTTCCGCCGGGTAGGGCCCGGGATGCTGGTGGCGGGCGTCGCGGAGGCGACGTAGGCGGCCCAGTTCGTCGGCGTCAGCGTACACGGCCCAGCGGCCGCGGGGCTCGTCAAGCTTGCGGGCGCGGACCCACCCGACGCGTCGCCAGCGATGCATCGTAGCGATCGGCATCGATAGCTGGCCTGCCAGATCCGGCAGCCACCATTCGTTCGGTTTCAGGCAAAGCTGATCAGGCTCGGCGCGGACTCGTTTTCCGGCTCGAACCTCGCGTTCGCGCAGAAAACGGCAGAGGATTCCTTTCGTAAACCGCGATGTCCGTTTCGGCGGGTGAAAGCCTTCGCTGTTCAGTCTGGTCGCGATTTGTGACAACGTGTGGCCTTCGGCACGGAGAGTGTGAATCCGCTGCACGAGTTCCTGGTAGTTCGACAGTTGCTCGTAGGTCTGCACGGGGCGCCTCAGCGCGTGGCGGCTGACGAATCCGCCAGCCCAGCGGAGTTCCACTTCGAAGCGATCCGTGTCGCCTTCGACGGTCACAGTCACCTGTTCGAGCAACGTCCGCGCGATGATCTGGCGATCCTGGGAAGTGGTTGATGCCGCGTACCAGAGCGCGGGCAGATCCTGGGACAGGGACTTGATCTGCTGACGTTCGCGTGGCGAGAGATGTGCCGGGCTGACTGACTGGAATCGCACGTAATCGGCCTGGAGCTGTTCGTCAGCGCGAAGGGCTTCG
>CAZWGW010000564.1:0-4505 GCA_964633565.1 uncultured Planctomycetaceae bacterium | reverse complement strand
CTTCGTCCCAGCGGCGTTCGAGTTCGCGAGCCACCAGGCGATGTTCCGGATCGACGGCGGCGTATTGTCGTTGCGCGTGCTCGACGTCATACCGGGAACGCTTCAGACGCTGCTGCCAGTGATGGTCGAGCTGCTGTCGTTCGCGCTGCATGTCTTCGCCGGCGGCGAGACTCAGTTCCAGCGAAGCCGGCGCCACAGCCTGCAGCAGACGTTCGGCGACGAACGCGTCGAGCACGCCGCCAGCCAGGCTTTGACAGATCGGTTCACCGTAGTCGATGGCCGCGCGCTGACAGCTGTAACGCAGCGTCTTTGATGTCGCGCCAACGTTGGTGTAGCCGACCATCATCCGACGGCCGCACCGGCCGCAAACCAGTAGCCCGGACAGCACGCTCGGCCCGTGCCGCGGGGCGGAGCGCAGCTTGGCCCTCGTGCTGTTGTCCTGCAGGATTCGGTGGTTTCTCTCGAATTCGTCCCACGTGATGTAGGCGTCGAAGCGATCGCGAATGAGGACGCGGCACTTGTGGTAAGAGTTGAGCGTGCAACCTGTCATTCGCCGTCCCGGCACTTGTCGGCGCGGATCGATCTCACGATGTCCCCAACGGTATGCGCCGGCGTAGATCGGATGGTGCAGCATATTGAGCAGCGTGACCCGGTTGGGCCTGCGCCACTCCAGCTCACCGCGCCGGGATCCGAAGTGAGGACGGACGGGCAGCTGGATGTCATTCTGCACCAGGGAGCGGAGCAATCCGCTGACACTGCCGCATCTGGCGAACTGAGCGAAGATCAGACGAACCACGGCCTGCACCTGCTCGTCCGGATCGATGACGTAATCGCCGGCTCCGTCGCGGGCCGCAGCGCAGCGTACGTAGCCGACCGGCGGATGGTTCAGTACTTCGCCGCGCTTCGCCTTGTTCCACATCCCTTGCTGCAGACGGCTTTTGAGAATGTGCAGTTCGGCCTCGCTCATGGTTCCCTTCAGGCCGAGCAGCAATCGATCATTGTAGTCGCTCGGATCGTAGAGACCGTCCGCATCGGCCAGCAGCGTGTGATAGATTGCGCACAACTCCAGCAGCGCATGCCAGTCTTTGCACGACCGTGCCAGCCGACTCATCTCCAGTCCCAGTACGAGCCCTACTCGGTCTGAACTGATCTCGGTCAGCAGCCGCTGAAACCCACTGCGGCCTTCCGCCGAACTGCCGCTGTGTCCCTGATCGTCGTCGATCACTTCCACCGCAGCTCCCGGCCAGCCCAGCGCCACCGCACGGTCAGCCAGTGCGTACTGTCGCGCCGTGGATTCGCGGTGTTCCATCACCTGCTGCTGCGTGGACTGCCGGACGTACACAATCGCCCGCCGCTGCAGCTGCTGGTCTGTGATCTTCTCCGATCGCCGCGGTGGCGATGCAGCAGACCCGGACTTGCGAAGTTCCACCGACGGGATGAAACCGCACGGCTCGATCGGATGGAGTGTTATGTTACTCACCGGTCTGCTCCTCCTGTTCCAGAGAAGCCAGCCGTTGAGCCACCATCCGTGTCAGACGGGTGACCAGTTCCGTCCGTACCGGGAGCGGAATCTGATCCCAGAGTTGATCCAGCGGAACCGTCGTCGGAGCCGGCAGAGCCGTGGTGCGCGGGGGGGGACCGGGATGGACATCGCGAGCCTCCTTGCTCAGAGTTTCCAGTCGCAGAACTGCTGTCAGACGCCCGCCGACACCACTGTGCCAGGCGAAGCAACGCAGCAGCGGACACCTTTATCTCACACTGCGAGTTGCGACAACCGTGTTCTTGACATGCATTCCGCTTGGAACACCTCGATCTGCCAGCGCAGTGAGTACAGCTCGATCACTTCGCCCACGCTCAGGTCCACCGCGTTGGTCATCAGGATCTTCACGTCGTCAGGCGTCGCTTTCGCCAGGTTTGGTTTCATTGTCGAAAAAACGAGCAGCACGCGGCCGACGCGGCGCACCCCCGTTTCTCCTGATACGCGTAGTACACGCGCGGTTTCGTTTTCGGCCCGACACGCCACTGGGAAAGCCGACGATAGCGTGCGTACTTCCCTGTGGACGCTCGCAGCCTGATGGTCTTCAGCGACAGATTCGTCCAATCCTTCAAACGAGAACGCAGTTGCGGGCGCTCGCCCTTCGGTTCTTCATAGACCCTCTCCGGGTTTGCCGGAACGATCCAGGTGTATCCTCGTTCGTCACAGGCCTCGCGCACGACCTGTGCGTCATACGCCGTATCGCCGATCACGACCACTTCGGCGCGGGGCGGCAGCCGCAACGTCCGGATCATCTGTGCGGCCGACTCGGCGGTGGTCCGATGTTCGAGGCCGTGCTCCCGGCAGTATGCCTGAGTGTAGTGCGGAATCTGCATCGGGATGCGGATGCCCGACGGCGTGATCAACAGTCCGAAAGTGAAGTTGTGCACCTTCTTGAAGACCACTTTCTTCTTGTTGTAGCGACAGCCCTTCTTGATCTTCCGGCGTTGCCGATTGCCCGTGCTGTAGGTGTTCTGTGTCTTCTGGCCCGCCTGGCTGACCAGCGTGGCGTCGATCAGGAACAGGAACTTCCCGCGCCCAGTCTCTTTGGCGAGCAGCAGCTTCATCAGGGGATTGTTGAAGTCGTGCCGTTGCCAGCGGGGTCGCGCCATGAAACGGGTCAGTTCTCCGCGATGAATCGGTTCTGAGGCCACGCTTCCCGCCGCCGCCGAACAGCTCATGCGGCCGCGATGCATGATGAACGCCAGCACCACCCGGAGCAACATGGTGCGCGCCAGTTCATTCAATCCCGTCTGGGCCAGGAATCCCTTGAGAGCGGCGGCCGAATGGGAGACGATGATCATCGCGGATCCTTCCTGTGAAGGGTGAGATTGCAATGAACTCGTCATTGGTTGGATCCGCACTTTTCTGCAAGATCAATTTTCCGCCCGATACCCAAACAGCGCAACTTCAAAAAGCGTAAGCGAGGGGCAGAGTTGCGTCGACGTCCAATCTCCTCGCTTACGCTTCGGGTTACGATGGTCTCTCGACGAATCGCGCGATGTGCAACAACACAGCCTCCAACCCGCCCCGCGTCACGGAGTGACGCGGCTACTTTGGTCCAGCATGCCAGTCGTACAACTCCCGCAGACACAGCCGCACGTTGCCGCCGAGCCGCGCAAACAGACGCGGCAACTCCGGCCGCAACCGCTCGATCTCGGCCGGCGCCAGTTCCGTCACGATTTCGTCCAGCAGTTCGACACTCGTGCGGCACTCGATCAGCGTCGGCAGCCACCCCGGCGCGTGCGTCGTGATGATGAGTCCGACATGCGACAGGGAACCGCGGCGCAGCCTCCGCCACGTCAGCGGCCCAAGCTGTTCGACGCCGTCGACGAGCAGCACGTCCTCCGTCGAAGCCGCTTGCAGGAAATCATCCACCAGCCGGCTTCCGTCGCGCCGCGTCTCGCGACGGATCTGCAACCAGCGCGACGATCGGCCGGACTTCTTGAGCCGCTCGGCAATGTCCTCCAGCAGCGTCGTCTTCCCCGACCCTTCCGGGCCGACGAGTGCGCCGCGAAAACTGGCCTGTTCCAGTCGCTCCAGAAGGTCGTCCCAGGAGCAATTCAGCGGCCGATAGCGGAACGTACGCAACCGCTCGACGCGGAACAGGTTGTCGCGCGCCCTGACCGGCATCGTCATCGCGCAGGTCACTCCTCGCACTCCCCTTCCACCGCCGTAATCACCACCTCCTCGCCGCCCGGACCGATCGTGATCTCCTGCCGCGCCGATTCGCCCCCCGGCAGCGCCACCAGTTCCAGCGCCCAAATGAGCGAGACCAGCGTCCCCGAAAAGCTGTAGGGGGACGTCGGCAGCGCCAGCGTCGCCTGCCGCGACTCGCGCTGCGACGGCTCATCGAACCGCACCGTGTCTGCCACGGCGACATCGGTCGTCCCCTTGCCGGACGTGTTCCACACCAGCCGAAGTTCGACCGCCTCGGCCGGTTCGTCGAGGTCCCATTCCAGGTACACCTCGATCTCCGCCCCCGGCTCGAACGCCGTCCGCTGCTCCACCGTGTCAATGTGCATACTGCTCATGGGGCGTCACCGTAATCGGGAACTCGGCGTCGACGTCCGGCCGCAGGGGGATCTCGCCGTCGAGGTGGATCTCCCACACAATTCTGTTGTTGTCGGCCGTGAAGGAGTGCATCGTGTTTGCGGGGATGCGGATCTCCACCTCTCCTTCGGGGATCTCCAGCGGGTCGTGCGTCTCGAACAGCACCTCCTTGAGGAAGTGGTGCTTGTCCGTGTGCGTCTTCGTCCCCTGGCGATAGGTACACGATTCCTCCCCCCGGAGCGTGACCCGCAGCAGCCGGATGGCGTGCGGGTTGCCGGCGAACGTCCACGAGAGTTTAGCCGTCCCCCCCAGGGGGATCCGCGCGCGGCTGAGCGTGAGCGTCGGCCGCGGGCTGAACAGGGCAAAGAACGAGTGAAAGATGCCGCGCGGGCCTTTGTTGAACATTCTAGCTAATAAT
>CAZWGW010000563.1:0-5319 GCA_964633565.1 uncultured Planctomycetaceae bacterium | reverse complement strand
GATGGCCTACAAGCGGAACCCGATGCGTGCCGAGCGCATCTGCGGGATCTCGCGGTTCGTGCTCAGCCTGGCGTCGAGCGCCGAACAGACTGCCGCCGTGCAATGGATGGAGCGCACGCTCGACGACAGCGCCAACCGCCGACTGTCGCTGCCGCAGTCGTTCCTGGCGATTGATGCCGTGCTGATCCTGTACGCCAGCATCGCGCGGGGACTGGTGGTCTATCCCAAAGTCATTGCGCAACATCTTGCGGACGAACTGCCGTTCATGGCCACGGAAGAAGTGCTCATGGCCGGCGTGCAGGCCGGGGGGGACCGCCAGGAATTGCACGAGCGCATCCGCGTCCACAGCCAGGCCGCCGCGCGGCAGGTCAAGGAACAGGGCTCGGCGAACGACCTGCTGTCGCGGCTGGCCGGCGACCCGGCGTTTGCCAGAGTGGACCTCACCGGAGCGCTCGACCCGCGCCGCTACATCGGCCGCGCGCCGGAACAGGTCGATGCGTTTGTCGCCAACGTCGTCGAGCCGATCCGGTCCAGGTATCGCGACAATCTGACGCAGGGATCTGAGGACGTGCGGGTCTAATCATCGTCCCGCGCGATCGTTTAACCCATAGCCGCCGGCGAGGATGCTGCTCGAACTGGCCCCCCTCGCCTGCGGCCGCGGGCTAGGCGATTTTTCCGGAATCCCTCCCGGACATGGCGTGCCGCGGCAACTATTCTCCCGGACATGGCCGACGTCCCCCGCGCATCCCGGCCGTTCGAGACCAACGGTCGCCCGGCGATCGATTGGGACCACGCCCTGCGCGACCATGACGCGTGGCTGCGAAAGGTCGTTCGCGGGCGGATCGGTGAACCGGACGCCGTCGACGACCTGATGCAGAACGTCGCCGTGGCGGCCCTGCGCGGGGACCGCCGGCCGCACGATCCGGCGAAGGTCGCCCCGTGGCTGTACCGCGTGGCGGTCAAGCAGTGCCTGATGCACCGCCGGACCCAGGGACGGCGGCGAAAGTTGACGGTGCAACTCGGCAGGTCGCCGCCGGGAGGATCGCCCGTGGACGACGATCCCCTGCTGTGGCTGCTGGGACGCGAACGGCAGAAGGCAGTCCAGGCCGCGCTGGCGCGGTTGCCGGACATCGATCGCGAACTGCTCGTCCTGAAGCACACCGAACACTGGACCTACCAGCAACTGGCGGACCGACTGGGAGTCAGCGTCCACACGATTGAATACCGTCTCCTCCAGGCACGGAAGCGGCTGCGGAGCGAGTTAGGTGCGACCTGCGCTGCGGAGGCGCCGACATGACAGAAATTGTGAATGAACTGGAAATCCAGCGCTGCGTCGACGGCGAACTGAGCGACGACCAGCAGCGGGCGCTGCTCACCCGGCTGGAAGGGACGCCCGACGGCTGGCGCATGCTGGCCCTGGCGTTCGTCGAAAACCAGGTCTGGGGCGACGGCTGCCGGGCAATTGTCGGCGCGATCCCCGCGCAAACGGCGATCGGCGCGCAAGGCCCGGTACGAAGCATGGCGCGATGGCTGGCCGCCGCGGCCGCAGTCGTGGTCGCCGTCGGCGTGGGCTTCGCCGCCGGACAGCACTGGGATTCCGGTCAAACGGGACCTCTCGTTGCCGGCGCCGGCGCGGGGCCGGGCGACACCGCCCGTGGTGATCCACCTGTTCCCCGGCCCGTCATGAATCTGGAGTTTGTCAGCGATGAGGATTCCCAGCCCGATATGACGATCCCCGTCTTCGACCGTCACGATCTCGGACCGGAGTACTGGGACGAGCCGGAAATCGTGCCGGCCGACGTGCGCCAGGCGCTGTTTCGCCGGGGCTATGACGTCCGGCAGCAGCGCGAGTTCGTTTCCATCCCCCTGTCCGACGGCCGGCAGATCGCCGTCCCCGTCGATACCGTCCTGATGAGCTATCGCGGCCTGTAGACCGTAGCGCACGCGCCGCGTGCACTGCGACACCCCGAAATGGAGAATCCCATGTTGTCTGCTCGATCGTTAGCGAATCTCTTTGCCGGCATCGCCCTTGCCGCGGCGTGCATCTGTTCCGCGTCCAGTGTATGCGCCGATGACGACCCGCCGGTTTCCGACCCGCAGCCGGCGCCGCAGTCGGATGAAAAAGCCCACGTGCAGGGGCGAATCATCATCGTCGAGCCGGACGGCACGCGCCGCGAATACAGTTTCGGGCCGCAGACGCCGCAGCCGATTCCTGCCGTCACGTTCCCCCACGTCGACGTGGTCATGCCCCGCCGAGCCGAAGATGCACTTCGCGCCGTAGAAGTTCAGACGCTGCCGCGCGTGCAGGCGATTCGGGCGCTGATCCAGCATCCGCAGATAATCGTCGGAGACTATATGATCGGCCTCGATTGCGTGGAGGCCGACGCCGCGCTCCGCGCCCAGTTGGGCCTCGGCGAAAAGGGCCTGGTCGTCCGCTCCCCGCTGGAGAAGTCCCCCGCGGCCGAGGCCGGCTTCCAGGCGCACGACGTCCTGACAAAGTCCGGCGACAAGGACCTCGCGAACGTCCAGGACCTGCTCGACGTCGTGCAGGCCGCCGAGGGAAAGCCGCTCACAATCACGCTCCTCCGCGGCGGCAAGGAGCAGACGCTGGAGGTGACCCCTGTCAAGAGGATGGACGTGACCCTCCCGCCACCCGGCGCGGACCCCAAGGACATTGATGTGTACATCCGGAAACGGCTGGAGCATTCGGATGGAGTACGCTATGCCCTGCCGCACACGTTGCGGATGCGCACCGTGCAGCCGGGAGTGGTGTTTGACCACATCGAAGTCGCCGGGCCGGAGAAACTCAAGGATATCGAGACCCAGCTCCAGAACCTCAAGCAGCAGGTGGAGACGCTACGGAAGTCGATCAGCGAGTTGAAAGAGAAGCAGAATTGAGTCACTTGCGCAGAGGGGTCGGGTCTCGTGCTGGCATGGTCTCCCGATCATGTCATGTGCGGCGACCGCAGGTCTCCCATTTGCCCGGGGGAGACCTGCGTCTGTAGCCGGGGTCAGTGACCCCGGCCGAGGTGGAAGCGACGCGAAAGCTCCGGGGTCACTAGCTAACCCCGGCTACAGGTCACTCCTACCCCATCGGCCACACCGTCACCCCGATCATCACCACGACCAGCCCGACCACGCCCATCAGGGCCGTCATCGGCGTGATGTACTTCAGCCCCTCCCCCTCGGTCATGCCGCTCATGCGGGTGATGACCCAGAAACCGCTGTCGTTCATCCAGGCGATCGGCTTCGACCCGCAGCCGATGGCGAGCGCCAGGTACACCGGGTGAAACCCCAGTTCGCCACCACGTGCCAGCCCCCCGAGGACGCCGACGGCCGTCATCATCGCCACCGTCGCCGACCCCTGGGCCGTGCGGATTGCCATCGTGACCAGAAAGGCGATCGCGCACAGGATTGCGGGAGACGATTTCGGCAGAGTCTGAATCAATCCCGCCACGCCCGTCTCCTTGAGCACGCCGCCGAACGCTCCGCCGGCCGCCGTGATGAGGATGATGATCCCCCCGCTCGACAGCGCCGCCTGCAGCGGGTCAGCCAGCTCGTTCAGCGATCGGCGTTTGATGCGCATCAGTGTGTAGATCGCAATCGCCGCACCGAGTGCCAGCGCGATGTTCTTGTCGCCGATCGTCGCCAGCCATTGGGGCGAGCCGCCCAAGAACTCGTCGACGATGGCATCGGCCGCGATCAAGCCGACGGGCAGCACGATCGGCTGCAGCGCCAGCCAGAGCGGCGGCAGTTGCGACTCGTCGACCTCTGCCGCGGCGGCGAGTTGCGCCAGAGAGACGTCCCCCGTCTCCCGCAGCGGCAGGTCCCAGATCCGCCCGGCAAACGTGGCAAACAGATAACCGGTCCCCGCCGTCACCAGTCCGACGATGCTGCCGCCGAGCATCATCGTGGCCAGTCCCACGTCGAGCTGCTCGGCCGCAAACAGAGGTCCGGGCGTCGGCGGCACGAGTGAATGCGCCATCGTCGCTCCGCATACGATTGTGAGCACGTAGACCAGATAATTGCGTCCGGTGCGCACGCGCAGCGCCTTCCCCAGCGGGATCATCAGGTAGAAGACGGTATCAAAGAAGACCGGCACCCCCAGCAGAAAGCCGCTGAGCATGAACGCCGCCGGCGCGCCCGACTCCCCGGTCCAGCGGAGGGCCGTGCGGACGATCCGGTCGGCCGCGCCGCTGTCCATCAGGCACCGGCCGATCAGCGCGGCGAGCGCGATCACCAGTCCGATGTCGCCACACGTCTTTCCGAACCCGGCGGCGACGCGCGACCCGATCGTCGCCATCGCCGCCGCCTGGGCCTTCTGCAATGCCGGCGGATCGATGACGCGCAGGCCCGGAAGGAACGACCCGTCGGGCGCACGGACTTCGGTCAACGACCATCCGGCACTCGACCGGGCCTCGGCAATCGGGTCCTTCCCCCCTTCCTGGATGACTTCGACGACGACCTGGCCGATGACCTCGTACGTGGCGAGATCTGCCTCGCGTCGAATGACCAGGAACAGCGAACCGGGGCGGATGCCGTCCTTGTGTCCGCCCTTGAACGAGAGCGTCGCTGCATCGAAATCGGCTCCGGCAACCGCGCGGCTCTGCTCGCGGACGTGGAAGTTCTCCAGAGCGATGTGGGGCGTGAGCACGGCCACGACCAGTGCGCCGAGCGTCAGCGCCAGAAACGCGTGCAGCCGCAGGGCGAGGATGCCCCCCACCACGACGCAGACGCCCGCGAGAATAATGCCGAGCGTCTGCCAGGTGGGGTCCATCTGTCGTACTCAACGCGCTTGAACTGAGAGAGACGCCATTCTGCGTCGGTCTCCGCCCACGATCAAGTGCCGCGCCACAATCGCCGTTTGACCTGGTCCAGCAGCGCCGCGGCCAGGATCAATCCGCCGAACACGATCATCCGCTCGTACGGCGTCACTCCCGCCATGTTGAGGCCGTTCTGGATCACCGCGATGATCAGCGCGCCGATCAGCGTCCCGAACACTTTTCCTTCGCCGCCCGCCAGGCTCGTGCCGCCGACGACCACTGCAGCGATCACCCGCAACTCGTACAGTTCGCCGCCGCTCGGCCGGCCGCCGAGGAATCGGGACGAGTCGACGATCCCCGCCAGACCCGCCATGCCGGCGCAGACGGCGTAGACCAGGATCAGCACGCTCCGCACCGGCACGCCAGAGAGCCGCGCCGCCTCCGGATTGCCGCCAACCGCGTAAATGTAGCGACCCAGCACCGTCCGCGACATGAGGACGTGCGCCACGACGTACAACCCCAGGCCGACGTACTGCATGGTCGGCGTCGCGTCAGA
>CAZWGW010000562.1:0-5321 GCA_964633565.1 uncultured Planctomycetaceae bacterium | reverse complement strand
TGCCGTCGGGGTTGAGGATGTTGATGATGCCGATGTGAGGATTGCGCTGGTAGCAGGCGTAGTCGTTGCCGTCGTGTGCGGGCGTCACCTTCACCGCACCGGTGCCGAGTTCTTTGTCGGCCAGAAGGCCGTCGGCGATGATCGGGATCAGGCGGCCGTTGAGCGGAATGCGGACCTGTTTGCCGACGAGGTGCGTGTAACGTTCGTCCGTGGGATGCACGCAGACGGCCGTGTCGCCGAGCATTGTTTCGGGACGCGTCGTGGCAAACCGGATCACCGCATCGGTGTCCTTACCGGCCGCGTCGACCACCGGGTAGTGGAACGTCCAGAAGTGGCCGTCGATGTCTTCTTCGAACACCTCGTCGTCGGCGACGGCGGTCTGCAGGTAGGTGTCCCAGTTGACGAGCCGCTTGCCGCGGTAGACGAGGCCGTCCTTGAACATCTTGAAGAACGTGCGACGGACGGCCTTCGAGCAGACGTCGTCCAGCGTGAACCGCAGGCGTCGCCAGTCGCAACTGGCGCCGATCTGCTTGAGCTGGCCGATGATGCGTTTCTCGTAGGCGTCCTTCCAGCGCCAAATGCGGTTGACGAGCGCCTCGCGGCCGATGTCGTGGCGGGTGAGCCCCTCTTCCTCAAGCATGCGGCGTTCCACGACCGCCTGGGTGGCGATGCCGGCGTGGTCGGTGCCGGGCATCCAGAGGGCCTCGAACCCCTGCATCCGCCGCCAGCGGGTAATCAGGTCCTGGCAGGTGCCGTTGAGGGCGTGCCCCATGTGCAGTGCTCCCGTGACGTTGGGGAGCGGGATCATGATCGTGTGGGGCTTTTTGCCGGGGTTCGGGTCGGCGTTGAAATAGCCGTGGGACTCCCAGAACGAGAACCACTTCTGCTGGGCGGCCTGGGGGTCGTATTGTTTGGGGAGGTCGGACATTCGATGTTGTGGTTTGCGGTGCGGTAGGCCGAAGCCGGTGGTCAGGGGGGCGATGTGTCCAATGGCGACACGAGTTGCTCCGGGCGACCTGCCCCGACACGTTCGAAGTCCCGCCGGTTCAAGGTCACGAGCAGGTCGACCTTGGCGCGCCGGGCAACTTCCGCGTGGATCGCATCGTAGATAATGGCTCCGTGGAGTCCAGTGGCAGAGAGACGCCGCACCCGCGGGACGTACTGCCTGGGAGTCAGCCCCCCAATGGTGCCGCAGGGCCGGACGTCTCGTTCAATCAATTCCGCAGCCCTCGCAGGAGTGAGCGGCGGCCGAATTCGCAGCGTTGAGAGCGTTGCGTAGAGTTCTGCAACGGAATGGGACGAGATCACACACTCCAACTCCTGCGCCCGCACCTGGTTCAGCCAACCGGCCGCCTGCGAATGAGAGGGATGGTTCTTGACGAGCGCTGCGACAAGGATAGAAGTATCCCGGAGCACCGTCATTCCCATGGTCCCTAGAGAAATCGACGCTCCCGTTCTTCGGACTACTCCCATAGTGTCTGCATTGGATCGGACTCGAGTTTCCCGGCATAAACAAGCAAGCCTCCCTCCCGCCCACACAGGATATCGTCACACGATTCCTGCGGGACTACTGCGTGCTCTGTTGAGCCGCGGCCATCGATCAGGACAACGAGTTCATGCTCGCCGGGAAGGACATGGTTGGGAAGTTTGAGCGTAACGGTGCGGTCTTCGCGGACTGTTGCAGTCGTCTCGACGCGGGTCATCCGATTGCCCTCAAATGGATCGCTTTCAATTGCGTGAATTACAACTAGGCGCGCTCGCCCGTATCATACCGCATGGACACCCAACAGGGCAGAGCGGTTCACGGTCCATCCACGACTCCGGTCCGTCAAACCGCCACCACGACGGAGAAAAGTCGTGGCCGCATTGGGGCTCGCACGCTGACCTCAACCACTGTACTGCGTGGCGTGTGAAGCCGCGCTGGAAGCCGAGTAACGTCCCGGACGCTTGCAGCGTCCAGGACGTTGAGCACGCGAGGCTGACGCAATCGCTATTGCGGCGTCGATTCGTCAGTCGGTCGCCGCGGCGCGCTGGCGCTGTCGCGCCGGCGGACCCCATGTGGCATCCACCAGTTCGGCGTTCCACGCCTGCCAGGCCGCCGTGAGCGCCTTCACCTTTTCGGGCTGCGCACTGGCGAGGTCCGTCTGCTCTCCCAGGTCGTCCTTCAGGTTGAACAACATCGCGCCGGCAGGATCGGCCTTTTCGCGCCGATTGCCGAGCGGCCGCTCCCCGTCGGCGCGCGCCTTCACGAGCTTCCAGTCCCCCTGCCGGATCGCCAGTTGATTGCCGAACCGCCAGTAGAGCGTCTCGTGCGGAACGGCGTGCTCCTTCTGCTCGCCGTGCAGGAAGGGGAGCAGGTTGACGCCGTCGAACGGTTTGGGGTTCGGCGTCGAGACGCCGGCCGCCGCCAGCACCGTCGGAAAGATGTCGAGCTGGATCACGGGGGCATCGTACGTCGTGCCCTGTGGCAGTTTCGCCTTCCACTGGACGAGAAACGGGACGTGGACGCCCCCCTCCCACGTTGTCGCCTTCACGCCGCGCAACGGGCCGTTGTCCGAGGCGTTGACTCCCTCCGGTCCGCCATTGTCGCTGATGAAAAAGATCAGCGTGTTCTCTTCGACACCGGTCTCGCGCAACGCAGCCAGCACGCCGCCGATCGCGTCGTCCATTGCCGAGTTCATGGCCGCGTAGGTGCGGCGTTTGTCATCCGCGATATCCGGAAACCTCGCCTTGTATTTTTCTGTCGCCTGCAGCGGACCGTGGACGGCGTTAAACGGCAGATAGAGGAAGAACGGCTTGTCGCGCTTCGTTTTGATGAAGGCGACCGCCTCCTTGCCGAAGGCGTCGGTGAGGTAGTCGGTCCCCTGGGCCGGTTCGCGACCGCGGAGGATCGGGTCCTGCGGGATGTCCCAGCGGACGTACTGATGCGCGCCGCCGAGGAAGCCGAAGAACGACTCGAAGCCGCGTTCCTGCGGGTGGAATTGCGGCGCATGGCCGAGGTGCCATTTGCCGACCATGCCGGTGGCGTAACCGGCGTCGCGCAGCCGCTGGGGGAGGGTGGTTTCGTCGAGAGACAGGCCGGACTCGATATTGGCTTCAGTGGCCGGGCCGGGGTTGAACTCGTGGCCAAATCGCTGCTGATAACGCCCCGTCAGCAATCCCGCCCGCGTCGGCGAGCAGTACGGACCGGAGACGTAGCCGTTCGTGCAGCGGACTCCGTGCGCCGCGAGCGAATCGATGTTGGGAGTGGGGATGTCCTTGCAGCCGTGGACCCCGATGTCGGCGAAGCCGAGGTCGTCGGCGACGATGACGACGACGTTGGGCCGCGGGTCGGCGGCGAGCAGGGCGGCCGAGGCGAGCCAGACAATCGCTGTGGCGACGAGCAAAGTGACGGTACAGCAACGGGAGCGACGGACGGTGAGGAGCAGACGTGGGCGTGAGTGCTGGAGCATGGGAGAGACTCCTGCGAGAGGGGTAGAAGCGGAGTGCCGAGGGTCGCGGGGGACAGCCGCGCGAACGCCAGTAAAACCGATTGATGCCGGGAAGTCCAGCACGCAACGAGGGGAATCACGGAACATGCCGGACGCAACTGCACCGAGCCGCAGCGCCGGCCAGGTTGAGCGTCGGTCACGCAGGGCTACCCCTGCAATCCCCAGAGTCCAAGCGTTCCCGTAGCGATCAGGAGCACAGTCCCGGGCACGATCCATCAACTGACTCTCCCGGTCCGTTTCCACGCGACGCCGCCGGTGATGCAACTGACCAGCATGGCCAGCCACGCGACGAACCACAGCAGGAGCCCGAAATACCACAGGCCCCACGTCCCGTGACCAGCGCCACCTTGTGCGAGGACGAACAGAAGGATGAGTGGCGTGACGAGCGCCATGACCAGACTGGCGACAAACGTCGCGAACGAAACGCGTCTCAACGATTCGTTGCCGTTCGACACGATTGTTTCGCCCCTCAACCTCAATGTGCTGCCGCGCCGTCAGGAGGGTCAACCCGCACCGTACCGTCAGCGAAGCGCGTGCGGCCACATTCGAAAACACCGGTGGACAGATCGAACTCGGTCTCGAATTCCTGGTCCAGGTTTCCGTGTGCGTCGAACAAGTACCCCTTGATCCTCTGCAGCCTGAGCCGTTTGATGGATGCTGCTTTGTCCCAGACGTGCTCCGAGTCGTAATAGTCCGTCAAAGCCAGGATCTCGCTGTACACACAGCACCCCTGCGCATCGTAGCCGATCAGGACGGCCGTGCTTTTGATTCTCGGCGGTGTCACAGCGAACCACTCCGCCTCACGGAACTTTGACGCGCGCCAGCGGGCGTCGGGTAGTGCATCGGGTCCATCACAACCGACGTTCCGGCACGGGCGGCTGCGAACAGATCGAGTCCTTCTTCCGGAACCTGAACACGTGCTCGACCGGCTTGCCGCCAATCGGTGTCGGCAATGAGACTTCCCACTCGCCTGCAAGTTCGTAGCCTTCTGGCACAGGCAGCGCGAAATACGTGTACCCCTCCCGCGGCCCCATCAGGCGGACCAGGTAGCCGTTTTCGTCCGTCAGTTCTTCATCCTGCTGTCGGAGGTTCGCACCGAGGTTGTCGCTGACGAGCGCGATGCCCCACTGCTCGGCCGTCGCGCTCTCCGTCACGAAACAGACGCCCGGGATGCCTTTGCCGGTGTCCACGTCGACGGCCCGCAGCGTCATTTTGCAGGCGTCGGCCAGGTTGAATTCGAACGCCTGCTCCTCACCGACCTTGATCATCCGGGCGTAGTTGTTCGGCGGCGTCTTGAACCCGACTGGCCGGTCGAGGTACGGAATGTCCTTCGCGGACGTGATATCGACGTAGTACCAGCCGTCCGCAAGCGTGAAGCCGACGCGGCCGTCCTTGTCGGTCTGTTTTTCCACCAGCGATTTCGTCTGGTCCACGGACCAGTCGCCGGTGTATTGGCGGATGATGACCTGCAGGTCTGCGAGGGGGACCTTTTTTGCTCCGCCGAGGAACCGGATCGTGACGGGCTTGTCCTCAGCCCGGGCGGGCAGGGCGAAGCAGGCCAGGACGAGCAGGGTGCGGATCATGGAGGCCTCGGGAAAGAGTCTATTAAGCTTCCGATAACGTCCGGGAGTGTTCAAGGTCAATCGTTGCAGGTGTTTGGTGGGTTGGTGGTTTGGTGCTTGGTGGTTTGGTCGCTTGGTGGCTTGGACATCTCTGACGACGCAATGATCCCTACCACCAAGCGACCATGCCACCAAACACCAAGCACCAGCCCTACGGCTGCGGCGCCACCAGCAGGTACACCGTGCCGTTCTGGTTCGCGGTGGCGAT
>CAZWGW010000561.1:0-5327 GCA_964633565.1 uncultured Planctomycetaceae bacterium | reverse complement strand
CGCTCACAATGCCGGCCGCGCCGACCGACAACACACCGAGCATCAGCAGAGCAAAGAACTTCTTACTCACGGGGCTTCTCCTGTTGACCTGGGACCTGGTTTTCCGTCACCTTCTGGACGCCGCCGTCCCTTCGACGCCACACTGCTCGCGAGCGGAGCTGTTTTCCGGCAGGCACGTCAGATTGTGCACGCCGGAGAAGACACGCAAACTGGGTAGGCGGTATGATACGCGCCCGCCTGAGGCATTCAAGGGATAAACCAGAGAATTCAGCCGCAGAACAACGGGCCGATTCCTCAGTCAATGGGACCGGGTTATGGCCACCTCCAGCAGTCCGCCCGTCGCGGCCTCAGTGCCCCTGCGGGAGCGGTTCTTCGCTCCGATCGACATTGGCCTGCTGGTCGTGTTTCGCGTGGCGTTCGGCGCCTGCATGTTCATTGAGGTCTGCCGCTACTTCACGCACGGTTGGATCGACGGCCACTTCGCGAAACCTCCATTCCATTTCAAGTACTACGGCTGTTCGTGGGCCGAGCCGCTCTCGAGCGCCGGCATGCACGTCGTGTTCGCGCTGCTGGGCGCATGCGCCATCCTGATGACGATCGGCCTGTTCTACCGCATGGCCGCGTTCCTGTTCTGGCTGGGGTTCACGTACATCTTCCTGATCGATCAGACCTGGTATCTCAATCACTTCTACCTGATCGTGCTGCTCAGCCTGATCGCGATCTTCCTCCCGGCGAACCGCGCCTGGTCCGTGGATGCGTGGCTGCGGCCGGCGCTGCGCTCGCAGACGGTCCCGGCGTGGTCGCTGTGGCTGCTGCGGTTTCAGATCGCCATCCCCTACTTCTATGGCGGCATCGCCAAACTCAACCCCGACTGGCTGACCGGAGTGCCGATGCAGATCATGATGGGAGGCAGCCGCCGCTATCCGCTGCTCGAGCGGTATTTCGACCAGGATGCGATGGTCTATGCCTTCGCGTACGGGGGCCTGCTGTTCGATCTGTTGATCATTCCCGCGCTGATGTGGCGGTGGACGCGGATTCCCGCGTATCTCACCGCCGTGCTGTTTCACGCGTCCAATGCGCGGATGTTCCAGATCGGGATCTTTCCGCTGGTGATGGTCGCGGCGTCGATGCTGTTCTTTCCGCCCGAATGGCTGCGCCCCGAGGGCGCGAAACCGGCCGAAGCGGCCCCGTCTCCGCGCGGCTCGGGGGGGCTTTCGTCGCGGCAGCGTTGGACGCTGGCGGCGCTGGGACTGTACGCCGCATTCCAGTTGCTCGTTCCGTTCCGGCACTGGCTCTATCCGGGAGACGTGAGTTGGACCGAGGAGGGGCACCGGTTCTCCTGGCACATGAAGCTTCGCAGCAAGCGGTCGCAGGTCACGTTTCACGCGCGCGACGCGACAGGGAAGGAACTCTCCTTCACGCCCCCCGAAAAGATCCTGGTGCGGCGGCAACTGGAAAAAGTCGGCGACCAGCCCGATATGCTCCTGCAGTATGCGCACTTCATCGCGCGCGAGCTGGAAGCCAAAGGGCATCGCGACGTATTCGTCTGGGCCGACTCGCAGGCCAGCCTCAACGCGCGCGAGTTCCAGACGTATGTCGATCCAGAAGTGAATCTCGCCCGTACGCCGCGCAATCTGTGGCACTCCGGGTGGATCATGCCGCTGAAGGAACCGCTGCCGACGCTGGAAGAGGTGCGACAGCGCCGCGGCACGTATGCCCCGCGGCCGGCCGAGAAACCGAACGAGACGGACGAGATGTGACCGGTGGCGGAGTCGCACCAGTCAACGTGCAGGCAGCGATGTCTTGAACACGCCGGCAGCCGGATACGGTTCACGGGCCTGGTTGAACAGTCCCCACGACCGTTCGATCGGCAGTCCGGATGCATCCGTCTTCCAGGGCAGGTCGAACGCCTCAAAGGCGACGCCATGAAAGACCCAGACTCCGGGAGGAAGCTCCTCCGTGCTGAGCTTGCCTGCCCGCAGCAAGGCGGACCAGAAATCGCGTTGCAGCGAAGGCGAGTATTCGGGCGTGCCGGTATGCCGTCCGGCATGCGGGAAACCCGTTTCCTTGACGAGGACCGGTTTGCCGGACTGTATGGCGAGTCGCGCGGCTTCGGAACGGACCCAGGCGGCGGCATCCGCGGCCGACAGCGCCGGCCGGTCGAAGACCGGATGGATGTTCGGTGCCAGGAAGTCGCCGAATCCACGCACGAATTCGCGCTCATACCCGGCGAGCGGTTCGCTGGTCGAAACGGGGACTGCAGGGGTCAGGTTGCGACGCAGGCGGTCGGCGGCGAACCGGACGTCATCTTCCTCGTAGCGGCTGAACGTCAGTCCTTCGTTGCCGACGACTACGCCGCACGCCAGATCGGCCGCAAACTGATTGGTGAGGACCACCACGCCGTCAACCTCGGCGGCCGATCTGGGGTCCCAGACGGCAAACAGAATAGCGCGATAGTTGAGGTCTCGCGCGAGTGCAGCGATGCGCGGCGTGCAGGCTTCGTGGTAGCCATAGAGCACAAGCCCGTCGAAGTGCGGTCGCAGCGCCTCCAAGTCCTGGCGGATCGAATTCGTGGGGAGTTGGCCCTGGTTGGCCGGATTACGCGGATCGAGCCGCGAGGGGGTGTAGGCGATCAGCGAAGCATCGCCGCTGGCGAGGTAGCGGAACAGGGGTGGCGTCGACGGGATTGCCGGGTCGTCGGCTGCGACGGATCGTAATGCGCAGAGCGCGCTCAAGAAGATGGCGAGCGGGCAAATGTCCCGCCGTTTCCTGGTTGAGCAGCGCATCACGTCAGCAACTCCGGCACGACTTCGCCGACGGGGACGATGCGGTGCGGCCGATCCGTCGGATCGTAGATCAGCCCGTCGTGCGGGACGCCGAGCGCGTGGTACATCGAGGCGATGATGTCGCCCGGGATCAGCGCGTCGCGGGCCGGGTACGAGCCGGTCTCGTCGCTCGCGCCGTAGATCAGTCCCTGCCGGAATCCGCCGCCGATCAGCATCAGTGAGTAGCACCAGTTCCAGTGATCGCGGCCGGCCGCGCCGTTGATCTTCGGGCTGCGGCCGAAATCGCCGAACACGGCCACGATCGTGCGGTCGAGCATGCCCCTCTGATCGAGGTCCTCAACGAGTGAACTGCAGGCCGCGTCGAGCGGCGGCAGCAGGTCGTTCCGGCACTTGCCGAAGTTGTTGCCGTGCGTGTCCCACGTGGCGTTGGCGTCGGGCGCCCAGGAGACGGTGACGAGGCGCGTGCCGGCCTCGAGCAGCCGACGTCCCAGCAGGACGCTCTGGCCATAGATGTTTCGACCATAGCGGTCGCGGACCGCATCCGATTCGTCTTTGAGGCGAAACGCCTGCTGCGTGGCAGGCGACGTCAACAGTTCGAGCGCGCGGCGCTGGAACTTCGTCATCTGTCCGGCGGCGTCGGCGCCCTGTCGACTCTGCAGACGTTCATCGAGCGCGGTCAGCAGTGAGTCACGGGCGGCGAACCGGGATTCCGAGACGTCGCCGACGAGCGTCAACTCGGGCACGGCAAAATCGGGCGCGTTCGGGTCGCGCGTCACGAACAGCGGATCGTAGGCGCGGCCGAGGAACCCGGCGAAGAACCCCGGCTGCGGCGGGCCCCCTGCCCCTTCTTTGGTGATGTACGGCAGGTGTACAAAGGGGACAATCGTCCGCTCCGGGGGCCGGAACAGGGAGAGCACGCTGCCGGGGGCGGGGTTGTCGGTTTCTCTCGTGCCGCCGCCGATCTCGCCGCGGTCATGCCCGGTCAAGGCGCAGTACACGGCAGCCGCATGGGCGTTGTTGACGCTGTGGTGCATCGAGCGGACGACGGTCGCGCGGTGGGCGTGCTGCGCGAGGCGCGGCAGGAGTTCGCCCATCTGATAGCCCGGGAGCGACGTGGCGATGGGCTGGAACTCGCCACGAATCTCTTTGGGGGCCTGGGGCTTCATGTCCCACATGTCGAGATGCGGGGGACCGCCGTTGAGGTACAGGATGATGCAGCGGTCGGCCCGCGGCTTGATCGTGGGGTTCGCCTCGCGCGCGGCAAGGAGCCGCGGGAGGGAGAGCCCGGCGAGGCCGAGGCCGCCGATCTGGAGGGCGTGGCGGCGGTTCAGGTGGGACAACATGGCGGCGGGTTTCAGGCGGGGACGGTCCGGAGCCGGGCGGTTTGCGGTCAGTTCCGCTACACTCCTCGAAGATAACATATCGATCCCGTTCGATGCATGCTCAAGTCGGGCAAGATCACTTGAAGCGGCCAAGTTCAGGGAGGTCCTGGAACGAATGGATGAGACGCGCGTGCAACTGGTGGGGGGCCCGCTGGATGGGTGGCCGATTCTGATTCGCGGCAAGCCGCCGGAGGAACTGCGGCTGCCGTACAGCCGGGAGATGCTGGAGGTCGCGGGCCGGCCGACGTCCGCGGAGGCGCGGGAGGAGTGGCGGCGCGTGCAGTTTCCAGCGGAGGACGAGGCGCTGGGAATCGGGGTGTATGCGCGCGAGGCGGAGAGCGAGGTGCGCGTGCAGAGCGGGATCCTGCGGTATCGGATCGTGCGGACCGACGGGCCGCGGCAGGGGTGACGCGCCAGGCTGCCAACGAATTCCTGTTGCACATGGCGCGGTTGACTTGGCAATGAAGTGGGTGGCTGGGGCCGATCCGCCGCGCCCGAGCAGCATATTCAAACACAGCGCCTCCGGCGGATCGCCCCCAGGTGTTGGGACGTCGAGCACGACTGGGGGCGGACTGCGGGCGACGTCCATCCCGTAATCCACGCGGGAATTCCGCAGTCCGACCCCAGCCACCCGCCTCCGCTCCTGTCTTCAAGATTCCCGTTGACATGCCACAACTGTACCAATACTATTAGTACAGTTGGAGACCGGCATGGAGTTCCAGATCACCACTGCTTCGCGCGAGCCGATTTATCAGCAGTTGGCCGCCCAGGTGCGGGAGGGGGTCGCCCGCGGCAAGCTGAGGGCGGGGGAACGGCTGCCGTCCGTGCGGGAATTGTCGCGCACGCTGGTCGTCAATCCGAACACGATCGCCCGCGCGTACACCGAGCTGGAACGGGACGGCGTGCTGCACACGCGGCAGGGGCTGGGGGTGTTTGTCGCGGAGCCGTCCAGCGATCTGACGAAATCCGCACGTAAGAAGCGGTTGCTGGAGATGCTCGACGCGTTTCTGACGGAGGCGGTCTACCTCGGCTTCCTCCGGGACGAGGTGCTGCGGACGGTGACGGAACGCACGGACCAGTTCGAATGGCAACGGGCCGCAAGCTGAAGGCAACCACCATGGCGCATGCCGTCGTAACGCGCGGACTCACGAAATGCTAT
>CAZWGW010000560.1:2103-5333 GCA_964633565.1 uncultured Planctomycetaceae bacterium | reverse complement strand
CATCTCGTCGGCCACGCCGTGGAGATTCGGGATCGCGTCCGACATCCAGATCCCCCCCTCCCCGTGCTGGGTGAAAGTCCGCGGCGTACCGAGCAGCTTGGGGACGCCGGACGTGAACGCGAACCGCCGGCCCTTGAGGAACTGATCGGGGCAGTCTTCGCCGGTGTGCTTGACGAGTTCGGGCTTGTAGTCGAACAGGTCGAGGATCGGCGGCGAGCCGGTCATGTGCAGGTAGATGACCCGCTTCGCCCGCGCGTCATAGTGCGGCCTTTTCGGGGCGAGCGGATCGTCGGTGAGCGCGGGCGCGGCGCGGGTTTCGTCGTGGAGCATCGCGCCCAAGGCGATCGCGCCCAGGCCGACGCCGGTGTTCTGCAGGAAATGCCGGCGGGTTTGATGCTGGATTTGCTGAGTTGGGAGGTCCATCGGAATCTCCGTCGTTCTTTGTCTCAACGCTTCATCAGAGTCTCATCGAGATTCAACAACACATTCCCCACGACCGTCCACGCCGCCAGGTCGACGATAACTGCACCTTCCGGTGCGGGACCTAGTGGCTTCGTGGCCAGGGCGGCAGCCTGCACTTTGTCGGCTGAGAAATCCTGCCGCGCCACTTCGTACAGTGCCGTCAACCGGTCGAGTTCGGCATCATGCGGCGGACGGGCCAGGCACAGCCGGAACCCGTATGCCGCCCTGTCGCGAACCGATCCCTCATGTCCGTCGATGCGGCGCGCGAGCGCTTGCGCCGCCTCGACGAACACGGGGTCATTGAGCGTCACAAACGCCTGCAGCGGCGTATTCGTGCGTGCCCGGCGCAGCGTACACACCTCGCGGTTCGGGGCGTCGAACGTCGCCATTGACGGATACGGATTCGACCGCCGCCAGTTGGTGTACAGCGCGCGGCGGTAGCGGTCTTCGCCGTCGCTCGTCTGCCAGTCGATCCCGCTGCCGAACGCCGCGCTGACGCCGAGCGCCGGCTGTGGCGGCCGCACCGGCGGGCCGTACAATTTCGGACTGAGCAGGCCGCCGACCAGCAGCGCCTGGTCGCGGATCATTTCGGCCGTCAGCCGTACGCGCGGGCCGCGCGCCAGCAGGCGGTTGTCCGGGTCGCGCTCCAGCAATTCCGGCGTAACCCTGGACGACTGTCGATACGCGGCGGAAGTCACCAGCAGTTTGAGCATGTCCTTCATGTCCCAGCCGCCCTCCATGAACTCGACCGCCAGCCAGTCGAGCAGTTCCGGATGCGTCGGCAACTCCCCCTGTGTGCCGAACTCTTCGCTCGTGCGCACGATCCCCTCGCCGAAGATCTTCTCCCAGAAGCGGTTCACCATGACCCGCGCCGTGAGCGGGTTGTCGGGCGAGATCAGCCACTGCGCGAGCGCCATGCGGTTCACCGGGGTCCCTTCCGGCAATGGCGGAAATGCGGAGGGCACCCCTTCCGTGACGACGCCCCCTTCGTCGAGGTAGTTGCCGCGGAATTGCAGATGGGTCGTCCGCCGCTTGTCTGTCGGCAATTCACGCAGGACGGGGACGGTCGTAAACGGCTTGAACTCCGCCAATTGCTTCTGGACCTGGGCCAGGCGGTCGCGCTGGGCCTGGAGCGCCGGCGCGATCGACAGGTAGTAGCCGGTCAATCGCTGCCGCTGTTCATCGTTCCGCTGTCCATCCGGAGTGCGCAGCGCGGCGATAATGTCCGTCGGGAAACGGGCGAACTCGCTGGCCCGTGCGTCCTCCGTCGCCGAAAGACCGAACCGGCCCAGCGTATGGTTCTCGTGTTCCGACAGTTGCTCGATCGCGACAATCAACTCCGCGCCCGTGTCCAGCGCGAGCGGAGCGGCGGGAATCAGCGTCAGTGAATGCGGCCGGCCGTGCTGGCCGCCGACGGACCAGCCCGACTTGTTCGGCTCTTTCGAATCCAGGACGTTGGCCGCGTCAAAACCGGACTGCGAGTAATCGGCCAGCGCCTGCGCGAACGCCACGCTCCGTTCGCCGCTCAGCGACAACTCGGCGCTCGGATTCGGGGCCTCTTCCGTCGTCTGCTCCCAGACCGGCTTTCGCTGTTCGTCCAGCAAAACGAGCCGAAACCCCGCCAGCCGCGATTGCAGGTTGTTGTCGGTGCGGTTCCAGACGACGATCCGGTCAATCGGCCGCGCCTCTTTAAGGTCGACCTCCCACCACGGGTTGTCCGACTGCTCCGTGTGCGTCGTCGATTTCGCCTCGGCATAGCGCCCGTCGGTGTTGCCGTCGATCGCCAGTTCCGCCGGCCCGTCAAACGCCGTGGTGCTCTGCGACGCGGCCTTCCCGCCGGCAATGTTCTCCGTCCCGCTGAAAACCTGCACTTCCGCCAGCGACAGGATCTTCTGCTTCCCCGGAAGCTCAATGCGTACAAACCGCCCCGAGGGGGGCGCACCTTCCGGCGGCCTGATCCACGCTTTGATCTGCGTGATGACGAAGTTCCCTCCGCCAAATCCCGCCCCCTGTCCGGGGAGCGCTGCATCAGGCAGCGTCTCCAGCCGCAGCGCTGTGAGAGTATGCGGTGCGTCGTTGCGGCAATGAAGTGTATAGACGTCCGCCGCCGCCCCCCGCGCGGCCCGAACCGTCCCGTCATCGGCCACCGTCAGGCCGGCGTCTTCCCACGCTTCGACTTCGGCGGGGTGCAACACCGTCCATGCCGGTTCTGCCGCCAGACGTGCTTCCCATTCGCGCTGGGCGGCCAGCAACTCCGGCGTCGGCGTGCGCAGCTTCTCCTCGAGCTGCTGCACCTCGCGCTGCCACTCCGCCTTCTGCTGCTTCTGCTCGCCGGTGTAGATCTCGATCAGCGGGCTTTCATCCCCGCGGTCGGCGTCGTCCGTGTTGTTGAAGAACGCGAAGAACCGGAAGAACTCCTGCTGCGAGATCGGATCGTATTTGTGGTTGTGGCACTGGGCGCAGTTGATCGTCGTCCCCATCCAGACGGCCATCGTCGTATTGACCCGGTCGACGATCGCGACGTTGCGGAACTCCTCGTCGTTCGTCCCGCCTTCGTTGTTCGTCTGCGTATTGCGGTGAAAGGCTGTCGCAATGAGTTGCTCCTCCGTCGGACCGGGGAGCAGGTCCCCCGCAATCTGCTCGACCGTGAACTGGTCGAACGGCTTGTTCGCGTTGAAGCTCTCGATGACGTAGTCGCGGTACTTCCAGATAGTGCGGAGCGGGTCGTCGGCGTAGTAACCAGTCAGCATCGATGCACCAAACTCTGC
>CAZWGW010000560.1:0-2093 GCA_964633565.1 uncultured Planctomycetaceae bacterium | reverse complement strand
GCGGATCACGTAATCGCGATAACCCCAGATCGTGCGGGCCGGGTCGTCCGCGTAGCCGGCCGAGTCCGCATAGCGGGCCAGGTCGAGCCACATCCGCGCCAGATGCTCGCCGTACGCCTCCTTCGCCAGCATCCGGTCCACCAGTTGTTCGTACGCGTCGGGCGAAGTGTCGTTGACGAACGCATCGACTTCTTCCAGCGTCGGCGGCAGCCCGGTCAGGTCGAGCGCGACCCGGCGGACCAGCGCATAACGATCGGCCACTTCCGTCGGCGAGAGGCCCTCCCGCTGGAGCCGGGCAAGGATGAAATAATCGACTTCATTCCGCGGCCACGACGAGCCGTGCACGTCCGGCAGCGTCGGTCGCACCGGTTTGACGTACGACCAGTGCTGTGCGTATGCCGCCCCTTCGCGCACCCACTGCGTGAGGAGTTGCAGCTCGCGCGGCGTGAGCTGTTTGCCGCTCTCCTTGGGCGGCATCGCGACGTCGGGGTCGTCGCTGGTGATGCGCTTGACCAGTTCGCTCTCGTCGGGCTTCCCGGGGACGATCGCCGCGTAACCCCCCAGGTCCTGCCGCGCGCCGTCCTGGGTGTCAAGCCGCAGACCGTCAGTCCCCCCTTTGCGTTCCTTCGCGTCGGGCCCGTGGCACTTGAAGCAGTTGTTGGCGAGGACGGGACGGATGTCGCGGTTGAAGTCGATCTGTTCTGCGCCGGGAAGAGGCGTGCCGACTGCTGTGACGGCGACCAGGGCAGTGACGACAGCAGGCGTTATCCGGCGGCGAAATAGGATGGGGTGATTGACAACACGTCGCGTCATGGTCGAACTCACAGTGAGGAACCCATATCACCGGGCCATCATTGGCCGGCGGGGGAGAGGCGGCGGGGGATGTCGATCTCGGCGGGGACGGATCAGGCGATCCTGATCCATTGTACCTCAGCAAGTGAGCGAACAAAACCGAGATTGTCGCCCCTTCGACATGCAGCCGCGGATGAATACTGAAAATGGCTCCAGCCAGTTCGAGTCGACACTGATTCTTCGACGTTTCGGGTATGTCGCGTGTGAACTGGAAACGAAAGACTGCCTCCATCCCCTCGACGGCATCGGTGGCTTCGTTTCGCACGAGGAGGACGTTGCCAGCGTGTGCGGCATCATCAAGCGCTGCTGCGATGTCGTCGCGCCGCTGTAACAGCGGCCGGATCGCCGCCGGGTCAAAGATGGCAAATGAAGTCGCCTCCTCAATGTACGATCGCAGGTGCGTCACATCGCGCACGTCGTCCGACGGTTCGGCCGCATCGATCGATGGGCTGGTTCCGGACATCAGGCGCGCCTTGTTCGCATGTAGTGCCAAAAACGAACGTTCTCCGGCAGCCCTGGCAGAATGCCAGGGGCACATTCAACGTCCTCCAGTGTTCCTCCGACGCCCCGACGGTCGCCATCGAGAACAGCGGAGTAATGACGATCCCTTCGTCGCCGGAGACGATGCGCTCCTCCAGGAACGTGAATTCCGTCGGTACCGCATAGGCGGCTGGCGCGCCGCATCGGTGACAGCGACCGTCAAAGGGGCGTTCGCGGCGAAGTAACGTCACCGCCAGCTTTTCCAGCAGTCCCAGTTCCGGATACGGATCGCCCGCCTGGACCTTGAGTTGCCTGAGCGGCGGCACGTGCACCGGACATGCACGGAAGTGGCAGGGCAGGTCCAGGCCGCACTGTCCCGAGTGGACTGCCAGTACGGCACCGCATTCGCACTTCAATTGATACTCATCCACGGCCGGCCTCCCCTTGAACTGACGGCCTGGAGACGCATCGACGTTCAGGACCTCACACTTCCTTCGCGTTGATCCAGCTCATCATGCTCCGCAATTCCCGCCCGACCTTCTCGATCAGGTGCGCCCGGTCCCGCTTGCGGTACGCCTGGAACATCGGCTGGTTCGCCTTGTTCTCCAGGATCCATTCCCGGGCAAACTGCCCCGTCTGGATCTCGTGCAGGATCTTCTTCATCTCCTGCTTCGTCTGCTCCGTGACGATCCGCGGGCCGCGCGTGTAGTCGCCGTATTCGGCCGTGTTCGACACGCTGTACCGCATGTAGTTGAGGCCCC
>CAZWGW010000559.1:0-5337 GCA_964633565.1 uncultured Planctomycetaceae bacterium | reverse complement strand
ACGACGGAATACAGCGAGGCCGCTGACAATGCTCCGGTCGCACCCAGCAGTTGCCCGGCGCCGACAATCAACGCCCAGATGACGACCAGTGTCGCCGTGATCCGCACGGACGCGCTGCAGCCGGAGAATGCCGCGAACACCACCGACGACGACGACCACCAGACAAGGATGTCCACCCCCGCGATCAACGCTCCCATGACGGCGTCGGTGATCACGGCTCAGGCCTCTCGATCAACACGGTCCCCGCACGCGATCCATCTCCCGGGACCTGCGCCACCGCGGGGCCGGGCTCGCCCAGTTGGCGCGCGCCGCGGCGCTCAGTGAGAAGTTGAAAAGCACTGCGAACGGGCTCACGCAGCGTCGGGAGACGCCCACGTTGCCGGATTAGAAGTGGCAGGTTACCCACGGCGCCACGTCCCACGTCTTTATATGTGCCCGCACCAAGACGGAATAAACCTGTCCTTACGCCGATTCGCTCGACCGGTCTGATAATACCCGGTCGATATAATCTGTCAAGCGGGTGCGCGAGTTGCAGCCAATTCAGATTGCGGGACTGGACACGGGCACGGTGTGCCTCAATCAGGCGCCCGCAGACGGCAACGAGGCGCTGGTCATTATCGGCCCTCCGTCGCCGTTCCTTGCGTCGCGGTCGCATCGACACCCGTCAGGTCGGCCGGCAGCAGCTCCATCGCGAACCACAAAAAGTACCGTCCGTGATGGTCCTCGGAGGGCTCGACTTTTTCGCAGGACCAGATCTCCCGGTCACCGATTGCCACCCGCATCGGCCAGTTCGAAAATCGCGCGCAGGCGATCCTCCATTGCGGTGGCCCGCCGTCGGACGCGGCGGCCTCCAGCAGCACGATCAACTCGGGATCGGTCCCCATCACGAACGCGAACACGGCGCCGTCGTCAACGCCCGCGGTCCCTTCCGGGTAGCGGTAGATCGGCTGATCCATCAGCCGCAGCTCGCTCTCTTCGGTGTCGATGCCCGCCGTCAGCGCGCGGGCGATGCGCCGCATCTGGACCAGCCGCAGCGGACGCGATGCCGCCACAGGTCCGAATTCGCGCAACGCCCGCCACTCGACGCCAGGTTCGACGACCGACCACAGGGAAGCGCCGTTTCGCTCCGCGGAGACGTCATCGGCCGTCAGCGAGTGCCACTCGAAATACAGCCTGCGGAGGTCCGGCTGCGTCCCGTCGATGGCCGACCAGATGCTGCCCAGAACCGCCGGGCGCCCTGCGTTCGTCCAGGCGTAGACGGCGCCGTGCTGCTGCACGTTTCGGACGGGATTCGTGTACTTCAGCAGCGGCGCCTGCTGGAGTTCGAGGCGCCGTTGCGGGTCTCCGCCGACGAGCATCTCGAGCGATTCGGCCCGCTCCCGATACAGCGCCATCCATTTTTCGAGCAGCCGGTCCGGCACGGCGGGCGTCTCCTGCGCTCGCGCAGCGGGCGAAATGATCGCGGCGATTGTCAGCGGAATCGCGATGCAGGGGATCGTGCGTCGGTTCATGAGGGATCCGCGTCCGGCTGCGGGGGATGGACCAGTTGATCAACGTTGAAACAGTGGTATCCGGCAGTGCGGTTCGGCCGGGAGTGCTCCACGGACCAGGCCTGCTCGTCGTCCAGCCAGGCGGTCAGCGGCCGATCGGAGAATCGGGCCAGCGCCCAGTCGGCGCGCGGCGGATCCTCGCCGGCGCCGGCCGATGTGCCGGCGAGCGCCAGGCACAGGTTGACGATCACCCTGCGCGTCACTTCTTCCGCTCCTCCGTCGCCACTGCCTCGAGCAGCCGGCTCACCAGCTTGTCGCTGTCGACCTGGTCCGCGCGGGCGTGGAAATTCAGCACCAGCCGGTGCCGCAGCACCGGATGCGCCACCGCCTTGATATCGGCGAAATCGACGTGGTAGCGGCCGGCGAGGATCGCGCGCGCCTTGCCCCCCAGCACCAGATATTGCGACGCCCGCGGACTGGCGCCGTAGGCGATATAACGGTGGATCTCCTTCAGCTCCGGCCCCACGCCGGGGCGCGTCGCCGACACCAGCCGCGCCGCATACCGCACGACGTCGTCGGCAATCGGCACACCCCGCACCAGGTCCTGCAGCCGGAGCACCTCCTCGGCCTTGAGCACGCTGTCCGCGTGCGCCATGCGCGTGCTCGTCGTCCCCTTGATGATCTGCACTTCCTCGTCTACGGTCGGGTACTTGACCCGCAGGTTGAACATGAACCGGTCGAGCTGCGCCTCGGGAAGGGGATACGTCCCCTCCATCTCGATCGGGTTCTGCGTCGCCACGACAAAGAACGGGGGCTTCAGCGTATAGGTCTTGCGCCCCACCGACACCTCCTGTTCCTGCATCGCCTGCAGCAGCGCCGCCTGCGTCTTCGGCGGAGTGCGGTTGATTTCGTCCGCCAGCAGAAAGTTCGTGAACACCGGCCCCTGCATGAACTCCACGCGGTGCCGGCCCGTCGTGTGGTCTTCTTCGATCACGTCCGTGCCGGTAATGTCCGACGGCATCAGGTCCGGCGTGAACTGCACCCGCTTGAATTCCATGTCGAGCGTCTTCGCGAGCGTCCGGCCCATGAGCGTCTTGCCGAGGCCCGGCACACCGTGCAGCAGCACGTGGCCGCGGCACAGGAGGCCGATCAGCAGCGAGTCGATGATCTCGTCCTGCCCCACCACGACTTTCGCGATCTCGCGTTTTACGAGGTCGCGGGCCTCGCGCAGCCGTTGCACGATTTGCGCGTCGGCGTTCGAGTTCGTCGCCGCAGGCTCGCTGCCGGGGGCTTTGGAGACAGGGGCAGGCTGATTCATGCTTGGTGTTCGGTGTTGAAAGTCGAGAATGGATGTCCGCGACTGTGCGGAAATCACATGCCGCCGGCTGACGCTCTGGCCTTTTCGCCGGACGGCGATGCCTCCGGCCACAATTCGCTCGCGCGCTCCGCCTCCTTGAGGTCGATCAGCCCGTCGCCGTCGGTGTCCAGCGTGTGAAAGTCCTCCAGGTGCCCCAGGAACTCGTTGAACGTCAGGTCGCCGTCGCTGTTGCGGTCCATCCCCTGGAACCAGTCCGGACCGACCGGCGGCCGCTCCGTAAACGTCGCGGTCTGCGCCACCATGCCGTCCGTCGGCCCGAAGAGCTGATACGAGCCGCGCACGAATTCGACGTACAGGTGCAGCCCGCTCGTGCTCCGCGTCAATGGGCTCTCTCCGTTGCCGGCCATCTCGCGCAGCGTCTGTTCCACGGTCCGCATTTCACGGATCGAGATCCGGCCGTCGCCGCTCCGGTCCAGCCGCTGGAAGTAGCCGTACCCCATGTTGTAGACATTGACCCGGCACGTGTTGGCGATCGGCTCGGCCCGCGCCGACACAAATTCCTTCATCTCGTCGCCGAACAGCTTTCCATCTCCGTCCCGGTCCCCCTCCTGATAGGCGTGCTTGAAGAAAAACTCGCCGCGCGTCTTCGATTCGTCCTCATCCAGGTATCCGTTGGCGTCCGTGTCGAGTAAGTTGAAAACCCGCATCGCTGTGGCGACTGCGTCCTCGATCGGATCGGTCTTGCGGAATGCAAACGTGAGCGATACGCCTCCCACGCGATACCGCGCCAAGTCGGCGCGCGGCGACTCTTCGCGTTCGGCCGCGTCCGCCGCGATGACGCGCACCGCCTCCGCGTCGCCCGCCGCGGACAGGTCGACCGCCAGTTCCAGGTCGGGCGTCAATTTCGTGAACCCGGTCAGTTCGGCTTGCGCGAGAAAGCCGTCCCCGTCATTGTCCAGCAGCTTGAGCCGCTCCGACGTCCAGTGCAGTTCCTCGGCCGACAGCTTTCGATCGCGGTCCGAGTCGTATTTCTGGATGAGGTCTCGCGGCAGCAGTTGTTCGGCCGTGTCGCGCAGGAGCTCCGATTTCGTGGCGGACGGCCGGTTCTGGTCCTGCAGCGGGAACACGACGTTCACCGCCAGCGGATCCTGCGGCACCTGCGTGAGTTCATCGAACGTGATGCACTGGTCCCGATCCGAATCCCGCTCCAGAATCCTCAGGGCGGCGGTGCGCATCTCGCCCGGCTCGACCTGCCCCGACTGATCCACGTCGAAGCCATTGAACAGCTCCTGGTCCTTGTCGGCAGACGAGTTGTCCTGACGAAACGTGACCGGCACGCTCGCCAGAACGCTGACGTCTTGTTCCAGGTCCCCGCGGGATGCCTTCCGTTCCTGCTCGAGCTGCTGCAGGAACGAGTTCGGCAGCTTTCTGGCGCTCGGCCGCAGTGGCGATCGCGATAGCTCGTCGCGTGACAGCTTACCGTCCTGGTCCGTGTCCAGAGATTGAAACAGCCGCTCGATGTACTGTTCCTGAGCAGTGCTCAGCGACCTGCCTCCCAGCGAGATCTGCAGCCGCACCAGCAGCGGACCGGTCTCCAGCATCAACACCGAATCCCGTGTTTCACTGGCCGCAACTCCGCTCGCCGGCGACTCCGTCGCCGCAGCTTCCGTGCGCCCGCCGGCGATTTCATCGGCCGTCACGACCGCCTCCGGCAGCAGCAGCCCCGCCGCGACACTCGCCGCTCGCAGGTATCGAATTGTGCCGGCTCGCCGCATGATCGACTGTTCGCTCGTGGGACAGGTCCCGGTCCGACCGCGCTCAACGTTCGCAATACGTCAGCGGACGTCGTGACATCAGATCAATTCCGCGATCGGTCCCACTTTTCCATCCACGATCGCGATCGGCCGCCCCTGGTCCGAAATGTTCTCCGTCGTGTGCCTGATCCCCACCCCTTCACAGATCGTGGCGTACAATTCCGGCACATTCACCGGCCGGTCTGCCACTTCCATCGCGTTCTCCGTCGTCCGGCCGATGACCTGGCCCCCTTTGATCCCGCCCCCGGCCAGCACCGCGCTCCACGCCACGGGAAAATGGTCCCGGCCGTTCGCCGGGTTGATTTGCGGCGTCCGGCCGAATTCCCCCATCCACACGATCAGCGTGTTCTGGAGCAGGCCGCGGTCGCGAAGGTCGGTCATCAACGTCGACCACGCCGGATCGAGCACCTCGCACAGCGATTTCACCTGGTTGAAGTTGTCGGAATGGGTGTCCCACCCCCCCGCGTTGTTCGGCGTATTTGCAAGGGTCACCTCGACGAACGGCACGCTCCGCTCCACCAGCCGCCGCGCCAGGAGGCACCCCTGGCCGAAGCGGTTGCGACCGTACGCGTCGCGCAGCGTGTCCGGCTCTTCGTCCAGCTTGAAGGCCGCCTTGGCCTGCGTGCGGATCATCCGCTCGGCCCGTGTATAGTTTGCGCGGTGCGCCCTGGCCGAGTCCCCCTTGTAGTTCCGGCTGAAGTCGTCCTGCAGGAAA
>CAZWGW010000558.1:0-5353 GCA_964633565.1 uncultured Planctomycetaceae bacterium | reverse complement strand
GACGGAAATCGTATGGCTGCCGGGCGCCGCGGTGACGGCGCACGGCGTCAGGACCGGCTGGCCGTTCGAGTCGAGCACGGGGATGCCGTCGACGAAGACCCGGTCGCCCGGGTCAGTCGTGTAAATTCGGCAGCGGACGCTGATAAACGCGGGAAAGGGGGGCGGATCAGGGAAGTTCGCCACACTCGCCACTGCACTGCCGGGCGAGGGGGCTGATGCCGGCGGATCGTCATGTGCGCACCCGAGCGACAAGCACGCTGCCACGATCCACGCGGTCCGCTGCCCGGAAGTGCGGTCAGCCGGCTTCAAGACCTCACGGGGAGCGTGCGGCACGATCGTCTCCTCGACTCGATGGAACCTGTGTACAGCGAAGCGTGGTCCTGGCCCATGTTACGACTTCAGGTTCGCAGGCGACAGGCGAATCCGTTCAACTGGGAATGTGCGTCAGCCGGGCGGCTGTAAGTTATTGCCGCAGTGTTTGTTGCGCATTGCAGTGCGGTAGAGGCTGTGTTTGCGACGGTAATTCTCAAAAAAAACACAATTCGGATGCTTGTTTTGGGAGCGGAATCGCAATCCCAGTCATACGGGGCCACGCGTAACCGATGGGCGGCCTCGGTGGCTCAGTTGGTTGCTGTTACCGACACGAACTGAGCTCCGAGGCCTGTTTTTTGTTCCCCGCGCATTGGCTCGAGTCCTTTCAGAACCATGGGCCACGCGTTACCGGTGGGCGAACCTCGGGTTCTTGGTCCGTCGTGAATAGCGACGTGGCTGAGCCCCGAGGTTTCTTCATTGTGCGGAAGGAAGACCTCGCTGAGGCACCACTTCCTCCCGTCCAGTCGTGCTCGCCCGCCAGCCAGGTAAACCGGGTCACACGCGGCGCCGCCGGACATCTTCGGCAGAATTCCTGCTGAAGTCGATATTCAAAAATAACGATATTTCGTGCGCGCTTTTCCTCCACTTCCGCAATCCCTAGGGATTAGCGGGCACGCGTGACCGATGGGCAATCGCGGCATCCGGACCATCAGTATTCTCATCCGGACCGGAGCCTGCGAGCTACTCTTGCAGTGGGTTGAAACGATTCGCCTCACTCTCTTTCGGTTTCGGAGACAGCATGACGCTTTACATGAGCAGGCCCCCCCTTACTCTCTCCCGCACCACAATTCTCGCTGCCGTACTGATCTGGCTGGCTTCCGTGGATCCGGCCCTGGCCCAGCCGACTCCACCGGATGCGGTCGACGACGCGGCCATGACGTCGATCACATACCCTGTGACAGTGTATGTCATAGGCAACGACACGGTTGGAACATTCGCGATCGACACTCACTCCGTCGAGATTGTCACTCCACCGATGTGGGGCACTGCCACCGTATCGTCAAACGGCGACTCCATCATCTACACTCCGACCAGCAACACCTACACCACTGTCACTATTGAATACGCGATCCGCGACGTCTATGGCAATCCTTCGTATCCAGCGACGGTCTCGGTCCAGGTCTCGCAGGATCCTGCGAGCTGCCAGTACGATTCGGCGACGGTGCCATACAACCAGTCGGTGGCCATCAACGTGCTTCAGAACGACACCTACGAATACAGTCCGATCGACCCGACGACTGTCGAGATCACGGAGCAGCCCACGCGCGGTTCCGTCTCCGTCAACGGGACCACCGGAGTGATCACTTACACTCCCACCGGCAGCAATGCGGGCGCTGACTCATTCCGGTATCGCGTGTTTGACGAGGAGGGATTTCCGTCGAGTGCGGCCACGGTCGCCATCACCGTGACCAACACTCCGCCGCAGGTGACCAACTATGGCTCGTGGTACCTTGGAAGCCACCTTGTCAAATTCTCAGGAGTGGTCGTCGATGAAGCCCCGGTTAACTGTACGGTCCATCTGGGCATGGACCTGAACGTCGATGTGACTCCGGATGCTCAGGGCTACTTTGAGCATACCGCGCACATGAATAACTCGTACGGGCATGTCTCCTTCCGCGCGACGGATCCCGCGGGTCAGCAGTCGTCGCCCTACACCACCTGCATGTATTTCTGTATGTAAAGAGGCGCGCCATTTCCGAGGAGGAACTTCTGTGAGTGAAACCTGTGTTTTCAATCGCGCGACGTCCGTGCTCAACGTCGAGATTTCCTCTGCTGTGCTGGATCGCATGGTCCGCGCGGCGCTCCGCCGCCGCGGTGGCGGCGGACCGGTCGCGTGGTTCGTTGCCAACGCGGTGCCGGAATCGACTCAGACCAGCGAACGAACCGAGGCTCGCAGCCGTGAATCATTGATTCGCCGGATTTCGGATGAAATCCGGCGCTGGTCGAACAGGCCCGTGCCTCGCGGCATGTGCGGGGAGACACCACCTCGGCGGCAGTCCCCGCGGTGCTCGTCCGAGTCGTTCAGTTCCAGCAACTGAGCGGTCAGCGTTGCGGGCCGCCGGCATGCGGATGGGCATGCTCGTATGTTTCGCGAAGCCGCCGCGTGCTGACGTGCGTGTAGATCTGCGTCGTCGTGAGGCTGCGATGTCCCAGCAGTTCCTGCACCGCGCGGAGATCGGCGCCACCGTCCAGCAGGTGCGTGGCAAAGCTGTGCCGCAACGTGTGAGGCGACGTGATTCGATCCAGGCCCGTCAGCTTCAGATACTTCTCCAGCGACCGCCCGATGCTGCGCGTCGTGAGGCGTCGGCCAAACCGGTTGAGGAACAGCGCGTCGCGTTCGTCATCGGGTGCATCCGGGTCAGGGGTCCGCACCTCCAGCCACCTCTGCAGCGCCTTCGCGGCAAACCGTCCCACGGGAGCAATCCGTTCCTTGCGGCCTTTTCCCAGCACCCGAACGATGTTCGCATCGCGGTCCCAGTCGGCGAGGTTCAGGCCGACCAGTTCGGCCACGCGCAGGCCGGCGGAGTAAAGCGTTTCCAGAATCGCCCGGTCGCGCAGCCCCATCGCGTCGTTGGCCGGGGGGGCTTCCAGCAATCGCGTCACCTGTCCGGTTGTCAGGAAGTGCGGCAGTTTCCGACCGACGCGCGGTGTGCGGAGGGCCTTGGCCGGGTTTGTCGGCGTGAGCCCCTCGCGCGTCGTGTAACGAAAGCAACTCCGCAGGCAGGCCAGCCGGCGTGCGATCGTCGTGCGGGCGTAATTGCATTCGTGCAGCCAGGCGACGTATCCCCGGAGCACCGCAGTCGAAATCTGTTCCGGCGGGAGGACGCCGCCGTGCCGGTCGCGCAGAAAGTCAAAAAAACTCTCAAAGTCTTCGGAGTAGGATTTGAGCGTCAGTTCCGAGGCATTTCGCTCCACGCGCAAATGCCGGAGAAACGCAGTCACCGCGGATTGCATGGTCTCGCTCGTCCCGAAATCAGTGCGACCGCTGCCGATGAATTGCAGCGACCTCGAAATGCAGGCACCCCGGTCGAGGGAGGACCTCGACCGGGGTGCTATCATGATCGTGGTGCCGGCGCGGGTTCACAGTGCCGGCCTCACGCGCTTTCCCGAAAGAGCGGCCTCTGTTCCCGCGTCGCTTCCGACTGCAGTTGCCGCACCCGCTGGCTCAACACGGCCGCATCGTACCAACTGAAGCTCAGTTCCGGGTCCGCGGCGTATCGGCCCAGCGTCTGAAGCACCTGGGCGGCGCTCTGGTCGTCGTACAGGAAGATGTAACGTTCCCCGTCCTTGACCAGGGCCAGGACGTTAATGCCCTGGGGCATGAGTGACGCCCTCCTCGTGGTGTTGCGGCGGTCGGTTAACCGGAACGGGGTGCGTGGACGTCGCGCTGGCGACTCCAGCAACGCCGACGTTTGCGCCCAAACACTGTTATCGGTCGCATCCGACGCGGCGGAGCGATATTTTTGGACCTGTTCGGCCGGATCCGGGCTGTTTGCCAGGGGTGACGGTGGAGCCGGAAGTGCTGTTCATGGTCGCCACGTCCGAGTCTCAACCGGCCATTCACGGTCCCACAGGATGCGCTGCATGAGCCAGACGACTGATTCGCGTAACAATATTCCGGCGAACGGGTTACTGCGGAGTTTTTCCGCCGCGTGGTCCGGTCTGGTGAACGCAGTGCGGACACAGCGAAATATGCGCGTGCATCTGATTGTTGCTCTGACGGTGGCCGCGGTTGGGGTAGCGTTTCAAATCTCTGCGGGGGAATGGTGTATGCTCGCGATCACCATTGCCGGCGTTCTGAGCCTGGAACTGATCAACACGGCACTCGAAGCGACCGTGGACCTCGTGACTCGCGAAGCACACTCGCTGGCTCGAACCGCCAAAGATGCCGCGGCAGCAGCCGTGCTGGTGATGGCTGTGGCCTCCGTGATCATCGGGCTGTTCATCTTCCTGCCGCGGATAATCCTGATCGTCGGCAGATAGCCAGTGGCCGCCGGAGCAGAAACGCGGGCGGACCGTGCCTGCCGGTCACGGTCCGCCACACGCGTTGGCCGCTGACAGTGCCGTTGTCTGATGGCTGGGGGACACGACACCGCCGGCGCGGCCGGGGGTCATCACGTCAGGCCGCCTGGAGCGGCCGCCTGCAATGCGGGCAGGACCATTTGCACGTCGAGCCAATCCGTTGCAGCCACACGACGAGCATCAGGGCGCCGCTGACGGGAGTGAGCAGGTTTGAACCGAGCAGGGCCAGCGTGAGCGCCGACCAGGCATGGTGCCGCGGCTCCTGCCAGCGGAACATCGCATGGCACTGGCAGCGGCGGCAATACTGCGCCTGTCGTCGAGTCGTCAATTGCATGACCGAACCTCCCCCTGGATCGAGATGGGACTTCGCAGAGGATGTGGTGTGTGGCGGAATCCACACGGCGCCCGAACGGGCAGGGACGTGCTGTCGGCCTGGTGCGGACGCACAGGCCGATAGGTGAAATCTAGGTCACGTTTCGGGGAGGTGACGGGGAATTCTGGAAAAATCCGGGCAAATACCCAGTCATTCCAGCCACACGGACCTGAGGCGATGCACGGTTGCCGAACGGACCACGCCGCGGCCGCCTCGCGCGAACACCTGTACCGGGAATTGTTCCTCCGGCAGCGTCGCCCCGACCGATAACGCCACCTTGCCGCCGTTGCCGAACACTTCAACCGAACCGCGATCGACCAGAATCCGCAGTGAAACGCGACCCTCGAGCGGCGTCAGCGGGGCTGTGACCTGCCCGCAGCGGAGCGAATTCTGCTCCGCGTCGTATGTGACCGCGATGTCACCGAACGCGGCCCCCGACTGGCGCGCCGTGCCCGGCTCCAGGATCAGCTCGACGTCGAAGAGTTGTCCCACGAACCCGGGCAGTGCCTGCCCGGCGTCCCGGAGTTCGATGTCGCCGAACACATACCTGTCGCCCCGCAGCGAGGCGACTTCCGCAACCGGTTC
>CAZWGW010000557.1:0-5355 GCA_964633565.1 uncultured Planctomycetaceae bacterium | reverse complement strand
CCGTCTTCGCGGTAGGCAATCGTCAGCGTGTGCTCGCCGGGCTTCAGAGCGGTGGCGGTAACCTTGACCCACTCCCAGCCGGTCGTGCGCAAACCGTTGGCTTGCGCAAACCGGCCATCGTCGATCTTCACCCAGAACGAATCGTCGTCCGCGGTGGCGCAATTGACCCGGGCGAACACGTAGTATTTGGCGTCTCGGGTGACCGTAAATGGGACCTGCAACGCGCCGTCCTTTCCGCCAGGGACCGCCTGCGGACTGTTCAGGCCGGGCCTGATCGTCACGTACTTTCCGCCGGAGGCGTCGCCGTCCTCGAGGAGTTCCCAGGCGGCGCCGCGATCGACGGATTCCGCTTCGAACTCGAGCGTCTCGATGTTCGTCGCATCCGGCGTGGGGAACGTCGACGTGCCGGTCGTCCAGCCGTCGTACCAGAACTTGTACTCCACAGTCTCAAACGGATGCTTCGTGACCGACATGTCGACATCCTGCTTGCCCAGCAGGAATTTGTCGACAAAGGCTTCGACTTCCGGTCGCTGGCTGTCGGGCAGCCGGCAGTGTTGATGCCCCCCGACAATCGAAAAGCCGAACCGGTCGCCAATCCCGAACGTCTTCCAGACTTCGTGTGCGGCGCGGCACGAGACATAGCCCGATTCATCGGCCAGCCATTCGTAATCCGGGTTCCCCAGCACCAGTAACGCGCGCGGCGCCACCATCGCCATCAGCTCGTGGTGGTCGTAGGGGAGTTTTTCGACCGAGTTGGAAAAGCGGAACATCTCTTCCAGGAACCAGGCGCTGCTGGTGTTGCCCAGCGTTTCGACGTTCCCGAGCGTTTCCGAGACGCGCCATGCCGCCGCGCCCCCTCCGCCCGATTCCTGGGCGATCGTCAGGGCGATCCGTTCGTCGAACGCGCCGGCGAACAGCGCCATCTTGCCCGCAAACGAACAACCGGTGACCGCGAGATGCCGGCGATCGATCGGGAGTTCAGCCTGCACCAGCTCCAGGCCGTCGATGATCCGGCTGATGCCCCACGACCACGCGCTGTACGCGCCGATGTAGGTCAGGTCCGGGTACAGCCGGTTGATCGGTTCCTGCCCCCGCTTCTGTGTGTGCGACATCACCTGCCCGAAGTTGAACGCGATTCGCGCGACGTTGCGGCTGGTGAAAATGTCGGCCGGCAGGCTGCCACTGCCACCGCCGAAGCCAATTCCAATCACGGCCGGGAACGGGCCGTCGCCGTCCGGCAGTTGGACCCGGGAGGTCAGCGTCAGCGATTCGCCATGCTCCGTTACTTTCACGGTGAGCGTGCCGTCCTGGTAGCTGGCTTCGATCTGTTCGGGGCGAGGCGGCTTCTTCCCGATCCCGTAGTGTTCGATCTCCGCCTTGATCTCCGCGCGGCGGCGACTCCAGTCCTGGAAACGGGTGGAGCGGCCGCTGCCGTCCGACCACTCGAAGGGGTCGGTCAGCGGCCGGACAATCGGCAGCTTGTCGAACGCAGGCAGCACAGGTTGCGGGAACTTCGCCCCGGTGTGTTGGACGTCGTAAACCAGCGGAACGCCCGGGGTCGGAGAATCGACCGCCTGCGTCAGCATCAAGGCAGCAATCAGCAAGACCAGGTTTTTCATCGGAGCACCTTGGAGTGTCTTGTGATGTGGTTGTCAGGTATCGCTCCGTGGACAGACGTCGCACGGTGTCGATTCAGGCGAAAATGAGCGGAAATGACCACACTGGGAGTCAGAACTGGTTTATTGGCCGGCTGGCCTCTGGATGTCAACCGACGGAGTCGTGTCACGGTTCCACAGGCCAGGCCCGGCTATGAGTGGTGGAGAATGCGCAGGGTGAGTTGTTTGCCCGGCGGTCAATCAACTCAAGGTCGACGAGCCGGGACGGTTTTCCCCGGACAATCGGTTGGAAATGGGCAAGCTGCGCGCGATCCCACAATGTCATCACCGAGTGCATCGCGAGCGGTCAGGACCACGGTCCGCGCGATTCTCGCGAAAGCCGCCCGAACGACGAGAATTCCTGACACCGGGTTCCGTCAATTCGCGGTTAATGAGAGGAACCGACGTGATCGGGCTTCCGTCTGGATTGTGGACTGAGACCGGGCTCGTCGGTTCGCACGGTTGGGCGAACTCCGGGTGACGGGGTGCCTCTTCATTGACTGCTGCGTGGTCGGGATTCCTTGCCGACCGCAGCGTTCCTCCGGATCAGGAGTGTGACGCGATGCCGTTCGATCGATCAACCGCTCGGGTGATGCTGGAGGTCTGCGACTACACGTACGCCAGTGCCTTTCCTCAGGATGCGGCGAGCCAGGCGGCCGCTGCCGGCGTGCTCGCCTGGCTCACACAGCACGGCGGAGTTGTCGGCCGACCGTCGACCTTGATTGCCGACCAGAAGGTGGCGACTTCAGTGGCGTGTGTGGCAGAGTGCCCGGAGCTTGCGCGTGCCCGTGCACTTCATTGAGTTTGGCAACGACGTCGTCCCTCATCTGCCGCCGTTCCTGGCCGACGACGCAATCGATGCGGCACTGCTTGCACTTCTGAGCAATAAGGTCGGGAGAATCTTCGTCAAATTTGGCCAGCGGTTTCTTCCGGACAAACTCGAAGACCGGCTGGAACACTGGATCTGGGATGACCGGGGTTTCATGGGGGTCGGTTCGCTGTGCTACGCCGCCCCCAATGCGACCGTGCGGATGAACCTGGCGGAAGCCGACGAACGGACGCTCTTCGCTCAGCGGCTCAAGGCGTTGAAGCACGCCATGCGGTCGCAGCCCGACGAACTGGCGGAGCATCATCATCTGCGCGGCACGGCGGACGACGAACGGGCAAAACGCACTGGAAACTACCTCGGTATGGTGGGGTAATCCGGCCAATCCTGGACAGCCAACCAGGGGCAAGACCACGATCATCGGCACGACCGCGCGCGATCAGTCATCGGTCCGAACGACGCCCGGAATTGTGAGAATGAATTCGGGGCCATAGGCCATGGCCGGCGTCTGGTAACCCATCGGGGCATCGCCCCGCAGGACGCGCTCGATCACGGCCAGAGCACACTGGGCCGTCAGTGTATAGCCCTCGGGGCCGCGCAGCCGCGAGACAACGGTCCGGCCGGCATCGTCGGACGCCTCTCCCCAAAGCAGGCTTGAGCCGCTCGCCCGCTGTTCGTCGGTGGGGCCGGGCGGTCCGGAACGGATCCGCCGCTGGAACCACCACTGCACCGCGCGGGTGCGCAACAGCCAGCCGAAATGACGGCTGAAGCGCGCCATCCGTCGCTGCTGCGGCGAGGCGGCCATATAGACCTCGATGTCGGGAATGTGCGTGCTGTACCAGGCGGTGGCCACGTCGCCCCAGGGAATGGTCATCGCGACGACGGGACCGCGGCCAAAGTCGATCGTCCGCGTTTTCCAGCCGGCCGGCACCCGGGTCAGTTTGCCGCCGCGGCGAACGACCCCGCCGCGGTGGATGTTCTCGGCCATTGTGGTCAGCGTCCCGCGCGAAAAGCCGCCGCGACCGTGAAAACCCAGCGCCAATCGCTTGGCGCCCGCCAGCCGGCGCTGCAGGTGAACTGCCAGGCAGTCGGACGGAACGACGTCGAACCCGACCCCCGGCATCACCATCACGCCGGCGGCCTTCGCGGCCGCGTCGCGGGCAGCCATTGCCTCGAAGACCGCGATCTCGCCCGTCACGTCGAGATAGTGGCAGCCCGCCTGCAGGCAGGCTGCAACGACACGGTCGGCCGTGCGCGAGAAAGGTCCGGCGCAATTGAGCACCACGCGAACTCCGGCGATCCCGGCCGCGAGTGCGGCACTGTCGTCCACCGGAAACGACCGGTGCGGCAGGTTCAGCTCGGCCGCCAGGGCGGCGACGGCTTCCGCGTTGCGGCCGGCGAGGATCGGTTGATGGCCTCGCCGCGCGGCTTCCCTCGCCGCCAAGGCCCCGGTGTATCCGTTGGCGCCATAGATCAGGAATTCGTTCACGGGTGTCGTGGTTTGGAGGTCGTGGCTCTAAGTTCCATGTTCGCTCTCATTATTCATGCCGCCAACCCTGCCGCCAGCATGAACCGGTCCCCTCAAACTCCCTCGCAAACCGCCCCCGCACCGCAATAGACTCCCTTCGGCATCAGTTCATCGGAACGGCGCACTCACGCTGGCGCCCAGGGACCACCAACATGCACCAGGATCATTCTCCCGCATTTTTTCGTCGGCGCGAACTGCTCGCAGGTTGGGGCACGGCGGCAGCAGCAATGGCCTGGGCCCAGACGGCCGTCAGCGCGGACGACAACCCCGCCGCGCAGGTCGCCGACCGCTCGTCCACGATCCGCATCACCGGCCTCAAGACGTACTGGGTCGGCCCGGTGGTGTATCTGAAGATTGAGACCAACCACGGCGTCAGCGGCTGGGGCGACTTGAAAGGGGTCGACCCGCGGCCGGCGAAAGTACTGGTCGAGTCACTGTTCGAGCTGATCGACGGCGAGAACCCGACGCGCATTGAGCACTTATGGCAGAAGTTGTTCCGCGCCCACCGCGACATGCGCGGCGGCGCGCTGATGGTTCACTCCATTGCCGCCTTCGACATCGCCCTGTGGGACCTGGCCGGCAAGCTGTGGAACGTCCCCGTGTATCGCCTGCTCGGCGGACCGACCCGCGACCGCATCCGGGTCTACCACACCCCCAAAGCGCAAAAGGTGCCGCCGCACGGCATCTACGAACACTCCGGCACACCCGCTGACATCGACCGCATGGTGCAGGCGATCAAGCGCGCCCGCGAGCAGGTCGGCCCCGACGGGGCGGTGATGTTCGACGCCCACTGTGCCGTTCCGCCGGCCACGCTGATCCAGTTGGCGTCCGCACTGGAGCCTTACGACCTCCTGTTCATCGAAGAGCCGGCGGTGCCGGGCAATATCGAAGTCTTCAAGCGGCTGAAGCAGCAGATCCGGATCCCTCTGGCGACCGGCGAACGGGACCGCACGATCTGGGGCGTCATCCCCTATCTGCACGAAGGCTGCATCGACATCCTGCAACCCGACTGCAACCACACGGGCGGCATCAGCCAGATGAAAAAGATCGCTGTCCTGGCCGAGGCGTATTACGTTCCCATTGCCCCGCATTGCACGGCCACGTTCCTGGGGATCGCCGCGAGCCTGCACGTGGCGGCCTCGGTCCCGCTCTTCCTGATCCACGAGTTCTATCCCCAGAACGCCGGTTTCAACGTCCCCGGCCTGACACGGATGCCCTTCGAACTGGACGCGGAAGGCTACATCGGCCTCCCTCCGGGCCCCGGTCTAGGGGTCGAAGTGGACGAGCAACTCCTGGCGCAGGAAGCACTCAAGCCGCAGACGTACAAGTGGCCCGGGGCGACGCTG
>CAZWGW010000556.1:0-5374 GCA_964633565.1 uncultured Planctomycetaceae bacterium | reverse complement strand
CCGCCCCCGCCGTGCGGCGTACCCCCCCCCCACCCCCCCCCACCCTTCGGGGTTTGTCCCCCCCCGACGTGGGGGGGGCGGGGGGGGGGGGGGGGGGGGGTGTGCTGGCGAATGATGCGTCGTGTGTTCCCCCCTCACCCCGGCCCTCTCCCCCGGAGTGGGCGCGGCGCGCAAATGAGCGACCGTGACGGGGGAGAGGGAGAAGTGCCCGCCTACACTCCGAAGATCGAACCGGTCAACGTCCCCGTGCTGTCGGCAAACGCCGGCTCCTCGATCCCCAGCGAGTGCAGGATGCTCAGGAACAGGTTTGACATCCGGCTTGCGTCGTGCCGCAGGTATGCGCCGTGACGCAGGCCCATGTTGGCGCCGCCGGCGACGAGCGTCGGGAGGTTTGTCGGGTTGTGCGTCGTGCTGGCCCCGCTGCCGAACAGCACGATCGTGTTGTCGAGCACGCTGCTCCCCTGCTCCGTGAACTGCTGCAGCCGGCCCAGGAAATACGCGATCTGCTCGCTGAGGAAGAGGTCGTACTTCGCGAAGTCAAGCTGCCCGTCCTTGTCCTCGGCGTGCGAGAGGTTGTGATGCGTGCGGCTGAGACCCAGCTTGAGCGGGAACGTGTCGCTGACCCCCATGCCGTCCTCGCGGTTAAGCATGAAGGCGACCGACCGCGTGATGTCGGCGTCGAACGCCAGCGCGATCAGGTCGAACATGTTGCGATAGTATTCGCGCGGGTCCCCTTCCGATGTGGCGTCCAGGTTGAGCCCCGAATAGTCCTGCGGCTTGAGCGGGACGTCGATCCACTTCTCGGATGCGGCGAGGCGCGATTCGACCTCATCGAGCGACGTGAGGTACTGGTCCATTTTCTCGCGGTCGGCCTGGCCCAGTTGCCGGTTCAGCGAGCGGGCGCTCTCCAGCACGGCGTCGACCAGCCTGATGCGCTTCCGCAACTTGTCGCGCTGCGCCGCGAGCGATGCCGGCTCGCCGCGAAACAGGCGATTGAAAACGCGCCGCGGGTTGTTCTCGGCGGGAATCGGCTTCCCTTCAATGTTGTACGAGATCGTGCCGGTGCGGGAGAGAAAGCCGACGCCGGCATCGATCGACAGCACGAGCGACGGCTGCCGGCAGAACTTCTTCGTGTGCTGCGCGACAACCTGGTCGAGCGCCACGGAGTTGAACGTACCGGGCCTGGGATTGTGCAATGGCGCGCCGGTCAGCCACATGTCCGAACAGAGGTGCGGGTCGGCCTTGGGGCCGTTCGGGTGGTGCAGGCCCGCCAGAAAGCTGAGTTGATCGCGGAACGGCGCCAGCGGCTCGGTCGATTTACCGAACTCGAAATCGCGCCCTTCCATGCGGGGAAACCAGCTCCATTCGTCGATCCCATTCTCAGTGCGCGGCAGCGACATGCCGTTGGCGGTGTACATCGCGCAGAACCGGCGCGGCCTCGGCGCGGCAGCCTCCTCCCCCATCGCCTCCAGCACCGGCAGCGAGAGCGAAACGCCGGCGAGACCCTTGAGGACCGTGCGGCGGTCGAGGGGAGTCGAGAGGTTCATTCAGCGTCTCCGGCGCAATGTCGGACATTGACGTTCGTAGTGACCGCATTCATGCGGTCCGTTGTGGCCCTTCGCTCGCTACCTCGCGCCCGCCCCGATAAATCGGGGCACTACGAGCGCTACTTCTTGAGGAACAGGTCGCTCCGAATGACGAACCGCACGAGGTCCAGCATCCGGTAATCACTTGATCGGAGTTTTACGCCCTCTTCCTGCAGGAACACAAGTTCATTGTACGTCAGGCTGCGCCCCACGCCATAGCAGGCGACGTGCTTCAGGAAGCTGAAGGCGACCTGATCGAGCCGGTCCTCGGCCAGATAACGCTTCAAACCGTTCAGATCTGCAACGTCCGTCCCGTCCGGCAGCGTCGAGCGGGCATCGACGGCGGGGTCGTTCCGGAACAGGCCCCCGGCATCGAACTGCTCGAACGGAAGGCCCCACGGATCGATCCCCGCGTGGCACTTGGCGCACCCCTCCTGGTTGCGGTGGCGCTCCAGCTTCTGCCGCAGCGTGAGATGCGAGCCGTCGTCCTCCGGCAGGCGGGGGACGTTGGGGGGTGGATCATCCGGCGGCTCGGCAATGATCTTGCGGGCCAGCCACGCGCCCCGCTTGACCGGATTCGCCTCACGGCCGTCGGAAAGGCCCGACAGCACGGCCGCCTGTGTCAGCACGCCGCCGAGCCGCGGGTTCTCGTGCGGCACGGGGACGAAACGGAAGCCCGTTTCGACGCGGTCACCCAGACCGTAGTAACTCGCAACGACTTCGTTCGCCATGATGAAGTCCGACTGCACGAGGCTCTGCAGCGGCAGGTTCTCTTGAATCACGTAGCGCAGCAACTCGACCGGCTCGCGGCGCAACTCGGTCTTCGTGTCGCGCGTCAGCCTGGGGAAGCGGTCGGCATCGACCGCCACCACGTCGAACTTGTCGAGGCTCAGCCACTGCGAGCCGAACTCGCGCACGAACTGCGCGAAGCGGGGATCGCGGACCATGCGGTCGATCTCGGCGTCGAGCGCATCGTGCAGATTCCCCTGCGCGGCAAGGTCCAGCAGCCTCTGGTCGGGGGGCGCGTTCCAGAGAAAGTAGGAGAGTTTCGACGCGAGTTCGTACGGGTCGAGCGGCTCCGGCTCGGGCGTGCTGCTGTTTTCGATGATGAACAGGTATTGCGGGGACGTGAGCACAACCAGCAGCGCGTCCTTGATGCTCTGGCGAAAATCTGCTGAGTCTGCGAACGAGTTCTGCCAGACGGCGACGAGGGCCGCTTCTTCGGGCTCGGTGACCGGGCGGCGGAACGCGCGCGTCGCGAACGAGCGGAGGATTTCGCGGGCATAGGCGGGCGGATCGTCCTTGTGCGGCGAATCGATGAAGATCCGCCGGTGCGTCTCCGGCGGCCAGGAGTCGTAATACGGGCCTTCGAACTCGACGGAACGGACGAGCAGCCGCGGCATGTCGCGGCCGTCCGTGTATTCGCTGCGGACGGCGATCTCCCGGATGCCGGCGAGGTAGTTGACGTTGTCCTCCTCGACGTCGGGCGTGGGGAAGTCGTTGATGGCACCCTCAAAGACGAATTCTCGCAGCTCGCGGTCGGCCACGGGCTGCGGCGGGCCGACCTGCGTCAGCGTGCTGCCGCAGTCGCGCCGCAGGCCGACGTGGACGCCGACCGATGGGAGACGTTTCTCAAACGTCAGGAACCGCCGGGCGAGATCGATGTCTTCGGAGATGCGACTGAAGACCAGACGCCGCAGCCGATTCGGCTCGCTTGGACGGACTTTCAACGCCAGTGTTCCCGCCGGCATTCGCGCCAGGAGTAAGGCCGATACGAGTTCGCCGTCGTCGGCCGCGGGCTGCTGAGAAACGTGCAGTTGGCCGGCGAAGTTTCGTCCCCCCAGTTCCAGCGAAACGGCGCCATCCGGCTTGCCGGGCGACCGGTAGACATCGAGTTGATAGATTCCCTCATCGGGGATCGTCACCATCACGTCGCTCTCCGCGGCCTCGTCCGGCAGGGCGACGACGATACCGCCGGCGGGGTCCTGGAGCGCGTCGCCGGCATCGAGCAGCAGCGCATCGTCGTAGCGGGCGGCGCGGACCGTGACGCGGAAGTTGCCGTGGTGCGGCAGCTCGCGCAGCGAGATCTTGAAATTGGCCATCGGCCCGTACGTGTTCGACACACCGAACAACTCCGGGCTGGGGATCGCCGGCCGCAGCAGCAGCCCCTCGGGGACGACCTGGTACGCGTCCCCCCTGGAGTAACCGGGAGTGCCGCGCATGCAGGCGAAGACCGAATGGTAGATGCTGTCGAAGTGGCGCCATTCGCGGATCGTGTCGTTTCCGACGTAGCCTTCGATGAAGTCGTACTTCGTCCGCATGGCGAACGGCGTATATGCGAACGGCTTGGCCGGCTGCAGCTCGGTCACGATGAAGTCGGGGTTGTTGAGCAGCGCGCTGAACGCGCCGAGCACGAGCGGATCGGGACAGGGCTGTGGGTTGATCGACGTCCCCAGGTCGACGCGGAAGTTCTCGATCACGGGCGCCTGCTGTTCATCGACAATGCACAGGTCGAGCGCCTGTTCGGCAATGTCGAAGTACGCCTCAACCTGCAGCGGCGACAGGGAGAGCGTGTGCTCCTGGTTGACGAAGCCCTCCTTCGACATGCCGTCCGGCGGCTGGACGTCGGTCAGGTCTTCCTCGAGGCCGAGCAGGTCGCGGAGCGTGTTGCGGTACTGGGAGACGGTGAGCCGCCGGATTGACCCGTTCCTTGCTGTCTGCCGCGTTTTGGCGGCAACGAGCGTCTGCCGGGCCCAGTCGGCCAGCGCCGCGCGCTCTTCGGCGGTCGGCTGAGGTTCGTCGTCCGGCGGCATATTGCCGTCGTCGAGTTGTTTGACGACGGCCTTGAGCAGGAACAACTGCCGGTCCGTTGGCGTCGCGGAGAGGTCGTCGAGCCGGACGCCGGACTTCATGAGGTCGGCGTTGTGGCAGCGGCGGCAGTGCTTCTCGACGAGGGGCTGGATGCGGCCCTCGAATGATTGTTCGTCGGCAGCAGCGAGCGAAGTCTGGAAGGACGTAACAAGGGCAAATCCAATGGTAAGATGCGGCAACAGAGTGCGGCGGCGACGTCGGGGATGCGGACGGTGGTGAGGCGGCATTTCCAGAGTGTAACATCGGGATATGAAGCGTGTGAGTGGAATGTGTCTGTCGTGCCTGTCGGCGAGCGGCGGGCGTAAGCCCGCTGGATGGGCGCTCATCGGCACGCTGCTGTGCTGCATCGGTTCGCCTGCAAGTGCGGCCGACCCGTCGTCTCAGCCCCCGGTCGACTTCACGCGCGACGTCTGGCCCCTCCTGCAGCGCTCCTGCCTCGAATGCCACGCCGCGAAGAAACAGGAAGGGGACCTGCGGCTTGACCGGCGCGAATCGGCACTGCGGGCCGGCGACAATCTCGTGGTAAGGCCCGGGCACGCCGACCAGAGCGAACTCATCCGGCGCGTGTCGCTCCCGCGCGGCGATGCCGAGATCATGCCGGCCCGCGGCGAGCCGCTGACGGCCGCCGAGATCAAACTGCTCCGCGACTGGATCGATCAGGGGGCCGACTGGCCGGAATCGACGCTCGACGCGCGACACTGGGCTTACGTGGCTCCGGTCCGATCCGAGCCACCGGTCGTGCAGGACGCGGAGTGGGTGCGGACACCGGTCGATGCGTTCATCCTCGCGCGGCTGCAGCGCGAGGACTTGCGGCCGTCTCCCGAAGCGGACCGCGCCACGCTCATCCGCCGATTGTCGCTCGACCTGACCGGGCTTCCGCCGACGCCGGCGGAGGTCGACGCCTTCATCAATGACGC
>CAZWGW010000555.1:0-5384 GCA_964633565.1 uncultured Planctomycetaceae bacterium | reverse complement strand
GCAGCAAGAAACAGCAGGACCAGTGCCTCAAGGCCTGCAACGCGTGCGGCAAAGACCCCAGCCGCCTCGGTGGCAGTTGCGGCAGCTACGTCTGCTGCGGCGCCGGCCAGGCTTCCTGCGGAAACTACTGCGCCGACCTGGCCAACGACCCCTACAACTGCGGCAACTGTGGTCATGTGTGCGACCAGCCGGGTCCATACGAGTACGGTGCATGCATTGCCGGCGAATGTCGCTACGCCTGCGCTGAAGGGGCCGTCGACTGCAACGGAACCTGCACGCTCCTGGGCTGGGACCCCAATAATTGCGGGGCGTGCGGCAACGTCTGCGGCGGATCGACGCCAAACTGTTCCCAGGGAGCCTGTGTCGGTGGTTGCCAGGGATATTGCCCGGAGCGATGGTGCGGCGGCGATGGTTGTGGCGGGGTCTGCGCTTGCCCCAGCGGCACGTACTGCGAATCCGACGGCTGGTGTTACGACGGCTGTGCGACGGGGCAGTCGCTGTGCGACGGTCAATGCGTCGACATCATGTCGGATGCCAACAACTGCGGTGGGTGCGGACAGGCCTGTGCGGAGGGCGAGGCGTGCAGCGGAGGTTGGTGCTGCAATCCCGATTGTACACCGGACCATCCGTACTACCCGAACTGCGGCACCGTGTGCGGCAATCCGTGTCCGTTCCCGTTCATCCTGTGCGGCGGCGTTTGCGTGGACCCGACGTCGGACCCGTTCAATTGCGGCGGGTGCTTCAATCAATGCGCGCCGAACGAAGTCTGCGCCGGCGCATTCTGCCAGGGCTTCGGCGGGGACGCCGGGTGGTGAGCGGACGGTCCATCTTCCTCCGGCATGAAAGTCACCACTCGATGACCCAACGCTGGGATGAATCTGCGAAATCCCTCGTGGGAAATCAGGGGGTGCGAGTCAGTATCACTCGGACCTTGTCGCACGTGTAGCGCAGCTCGGCGTCCGTCAGATCGATCGCGTCGAGATGGAGGTAGCCCTCGTCGGCATGGTGGGCACGGGGCACGACGGTGGGGTTGCCGTCCATGAGCGCGGCTTCGAGCGAGGCCGCGGTATGGCCTGTCACCTTCGGGTCTGGAGTGAGCCGGACCCGCGAAAAGGGGCAGCCGCTCGGATCGGGATCGACCTGCAGCGCCAGTCCGGGGATGTCCTTCAGCAGTTCGAGGATCATTCTCACCTTGCGATCCTGCTCGGCGGTCCAGGCAGCCATGTCCTCCCGGTGGCGGTACTCCAGCGCGGCCATCGCACCGATGATCGCTTCCTTGCCGGCCTTCATGGGGCGGCCGATCCCCAGGTTCTGCAGGTACACGGCGTCCACCAGGTCCTTCCGTCCGGCGACGACGCCGCCGGTCGTCGAGCAGAGAAACTTGTGCGCGCTGACAATCACGAGGTCGGCACCCGTGGCGAGCAACTCGCACAACTGATGGTCCTGTGCTGCACCGTCGACGATGACGGGGACGCCGGCCGCGTGACAGATTCGGACGACCTCCGGCAGCGGGACACAACCATGCTGCACGGTGTGATGCGACTTCACGAACAGAAATGAGGCGACGCCCCCTTTCGATAGCTCGTGTTTGATTTCGGCCGGCGTGACTCCGTCCACGGTCCCCAATTCCACAACCGACGCGCCGGACAGCCGGATGGCCTGCGTCACGGGCTGGCCGTAGTTGACGCAGTGGCCTTTCTGAATCAGTACACGGTGCGGCATGCCCGACGTGTCGGGCAATTGCCACACTTTGGCGATGTCGTTGCCGGTCATACAGGCGGCCACACCGAGCGTGATGCCCGCGGCGCTGCAGGCCGTTACACAGCCGCTCTCCGCGCCGGTGACGTGCGCGATCACACGTCCGGCGGCCGCCTGCAGTTCATCCAGGACGAAGAAGTGCCCCATGGCTTCCGCGGCGGCCGCAATCACCTCAGGCCGCACCATGGCCCCGGACAGGGAGGTCATTTTGCCGCAGGCGTTGATGACGCGCGTCAGGTTGTACTTGTCGAAGAGGTCCACGGGCTGCTCCGGGAGCGGGTTGTGAAGATCGAATGTCGCGGGCTGTGATCGGCGCTGATTCAGCGGGCTGACGCCCGCGGCTCGCCGCCGGGGGTTGCGAATCGGGCGACAATCGCGTCGAATCATAGCCGGCGAGAAGTGCCGAGACACCAGACCCGCAATCTCGCCAAGGAGCACTCCCCTCATGTTGCGTGTGTCCTTGCTTGGGATCATTCTCGCGTCGATCGGCGCCGGCATCGATTGGGCCGACGCCTCCGAGCCGATCGAGCGGAGGTGGGTCTACCTGCAGATGAACCTGCAGGTCCGCGAGAACGTCGACCGGGCGGAGGAGATTCTGACTCGCGCGGCGGATGCCGGATACAACGGCGTCGTGCTGGCCGACTACAAGCTGAACATCCTGGACCGGGTGCCGGACTTCTATTTCGATAACGCCCGGCGGTTCAAGCAACGGGCCGATGCGCTGGGAATTGAAATCATCCCGACCGTCGCGTCGATCGGTTACAGCGACGGCCTGCTGGCGCACGATCCGAACCTGGCCGAAGGGATCCCCGTCAGGGACGCTCAGTTCGTCGTGCGCGACGGCGTGGCGCGACTGGCAACGGCCGACGAAAATCTGCTGCCGGGAGGTGGATTCGAAGAGCATCGCAACAACGTCGCCGCCGGCTGGGAGTTCCAGGACGCGGCGGGAGAGGCGAGTTTCATCGACAGTACCGAAAAGCACGGTGGGAAAAGCTCGCTGCGCTGGGACGACCCCGGACGGAACTCACAGGAATCATCGGGGAATGCGCGCGTCTCGCGCCCCGTCAAGGTCTCCGCATGGCGGCAATATCATGCGTCCGCATGGATCAAGACCCGCGACTACGACGCAGCGGGCGACGTCCGCATGTTCGCGATCGGAGCGGACGGCAGGACACTGTCGCATTCGAATCTGGGAGTGAAGCAGACTCAGGACTGGACTCAGCATCACATCGTGTTCAACAGCCTGGCCAACGAAGAAGTGCGGTTCTATTGCGGCACCTGGGGAGGCCGAACCGGCACGTTGTGGATGGACGATCTGCGTCTGCACGAGACGGCCTTCGTCAACTTGCTGCGACGCGACGGCTGTCCCCTCACGGTGAGCGACGGCGAGGGGACGACCTGCGTTGAAGGGCGAGACTACGCCGAACTGCACGACCCGCAGATGGGGCAGACCCCGTGGGCCGGCAACTTCGACGTCTGGCACGAGCCGCCGCAGCTCAAGCTGCTGCCGAACTCGCGGATCAGGGACAACCAGTACCTGCAGGTGAGCTTCGCGCACACGGTGACGATCTACGACAACCAGGTGACCTGTTGCCTGGCGCACCCCAGGGTGTTCGAAGTTGTTGAGGAGCAGGTGCGCCGGGTGGAGCAGCTCTTCACGCCGAAAACGTACTTTCTGTCACACGACGAGATCCGTGTCGCGAACTGGTGCGACTCCTGCCGGCGTGACGAAAGGACTGCCGGGCAACTCCTCGCGGAGAATGTGCGACAGTGCGTGACGGCGATTCGCCGCGTGAATGCCGATGCACGATTGTGTATCTGGTCGGACATGTTCGACCCGTATCACAATGCGCACGACGGGTTCTACCTTGTCAACGGCGACCTGGCCGGGTCCTGGGAAGGGTTGCCGGACGGGATGGTTGTCGTGAACTGGAACCACGGCAAGGCCACCGACAGCCTGCCGTTCTTCGGAAAGCGCGGCCATGAACAGGTGCTCGCCGGATTTTATGACCACGATCCGCAATCCATCGCGGGCTGGCTCAAGGCCGGCGGCGACGTGCGCGGCGTGAATGGCGCGATGTACACCACTTGGCGCGGCGACTTCGGCCAACTGGAGCCGTTTGCGCAAGCGGCGTGGGGAAGCAAGTCAACAATGTAGGGGAGAATCACGTGCCACGGTCACACTGGCTGCTCATCGTTGCGTCGCCACTGTTGTTTTCGCCGTGTTTCGCCGTCGCCGCTGACGACGCCGATGAAAAATGGGTCCAGCTCTTCAACGGCCAAAACCTCGACGGCTGGACGGTGAAGATCCGCGGCCACGAGCCGGGGGACAACTTCGGCGACACGTTTCGCGTTGAGGACGGCGTGCTGAAAGTGTCGTACGAGAAGTACGACCAGTTCCGCGAACGGTTCGGGCACATCTTTTACAACACGCCGTATTCAAATTACGTCCTGCGTGTGGAGTACCGGTTCACCGGCGAGCAGGCGCAGGGCGGACCGGGCTGGGCCGTGCGCAACAGCGGCGTGATGATCCACGGCGAGTCGCCGCAAACGATGGCGAAGGACCAGGACTTTCCGGCGTCGATCGAGGTGCAACTCCTCGGCGGCAACGGGACCGACCCGCGGACGACGGCCAACCTCTGTACGCCGGGTACCAATGTTGTGATGGACGGAGAACTCATCACCCGGCACTGCACGAGTTCAAAGTCGGAGACCTACCACGGCGACCAGTGGGTGACCGTGGAGATCCGCGTACACGGGAGCAGGCAGATAGAGCACGTGATCGACGGCAAGGTTGTGCTGTCGTACACGGAGCCGCAACTCGATGAGCGGGACGCTCACGCCCGCGAACTCGCACAGAAGAACGGCAAGCTGTTGCCGGGAGGGACGATCTCGCTGCAATCGGAGAGCCACCCCGTGGAGTTCCGCAAAGTGGAGCTGAAGGTGCTGTCGGAGTGAGGCTTCAGCGCCCCTTGTGCGAGAGCAAACGACTCCGTTTGCGCAGGATCCGGACCACAACGAAGACGGCGGCGGCGAGAATCCCGGCCGACAGCCAGAAGGGACCCAGGATCGGCTTCCGTTGCGCACAAACGTTCTCTGCCGCTGTGAGGACGAGGAAGACCAGCGTCATCAGAGTGAACGTGAGGTACTCGCGGCGGATCGCCGTGCGCAGCGAAAACGGGAGGTCGGGCGGCGTCCAGCGCAGTCGGCGCGGGATGATCGTCGGAGTGACGGCGGCCCAGCGCGAAAAGTCGTCGCCAAACTCGCCGCGCAGAAAATCCTCCTCCACGATCATGATCCTCTCGTAGTACAGCCAGAATGCGAGCACATAGACCAGCACGAACAGGGGGTCGATGATGAACAGGCTCCACCCCAGTCCGACCAGCAGATTGCCCAGATACAACGGGTGTCGCACGAGCGAGTAGATGCCGGTCGTATTGAGCGCCTGCGCGCGCTGGCGTCTGGTGTTTCGCCCGGAGGTCTTGGCGGGGACAAAGCCGGCAACGAGCACGCGGACTGCGAGACCAGCCGCTGACACGAACAGACACAGGACCTGCCAGTACCACGGCACTGGCGTGTCGCCGTGGAGACGCGTGAAAGGACTCAACGCGACAACCAGCGGCGCC
>CAZWGW010000554.1:0-5400 GCA_964633565.1 uncultured Planctomycetaceae bacterium | reverse complement strand
TTGTTCGTCCGAGCCGCCTCGGAATTCACTGATGGCATCGTTGACCACTTTCGTGAGCTTTGCTGGGACCACGGTGTCGAATTGGTGTTGCACGAATTTGAGGATCTCTATCGGTTTCAATCATTTGCCTGCTGTGACGAAGAGTTTGACTACGTTTTCGTCGCGGCGCACGGGGACGAGGCTGGATTTGGCGAAGAGAGCGGTTCAGGGCAAGATTGGCGGACCTTCGCTGATGCGCTGTGTGCGATCGGGGCTGTCTCAAGTGAGTCGCACGTTTTCCTTGGCTGCTGCAAGGGCGGCCGACTCGCTGTCAGCGAGCAGATGTACGAGCGCTGCGATCTGATCGGTTCGATCTGTGGTCCGGAGCCATCGGTCACGCTCGGGCAAATACTCGCCGGATTTGAGGGGTACTTCCAAGCGATTGCCGACGGTAGGCAAGCGCCGATGACCGCCACCGAGTGTGCCATCGAGGCGGCAAATGCGCAATTTCAGTGTTTCGAGTTGTCGGCATTTGGTGTCGTGGGAGAGTGCAGCGACCCAGTCGAAGTTGAATTCGAGGAATGCGACTGGGTTGTGGCCGATGCGGAGTGCCAGTACGGTTTCGAATCGGGGTGCAACTACTTGAACGATTCGGGGTGTGCACACGTGATCGGTGAGGAGTGCCAGTACGTGACGGATCCGGAGGGTGAATACCTACTTGCTCCGGAGTGCGAGTATCTGGTCGATCCAGAGTGTGAGGACGTTTTGGATTCGGAATGCGACGACTGGCGCGATGCGGAGTGTGATGTGATCGGCCTTGAGTGCGAGTACGGACCCGAGGCGGAGGCATTGTGTGACGACCAACTAACCATCGAGGATGAGTCGGTTTGCGATGCGCCGTTTTCTGGGTCGTACATTTTCGGGCAAGGCAACTGCTTCCACGACGGGCGTTGCATTGACGCGAGCAAAGAGGAATGCCTGAGTATGGGCGGAGAATGGTGCGGCACATAAGGTCTACTCGACCCGCGTTGGCACGCAGCACGCAGCACGCAGCACGCTGCCCGGCCTGCCCTGCCTCCACCCCCAGTGCCGTGAGCCAACTGGCACGCGCGACATTGGCATCGGGACAGCGCAGGAACCCCAAGTCGAGAACCTCCCCGAGGGCTGGGGCGTGTGGCTGGCGATCGCCACCTTCTCGGAGCAGTACTGGGCTGCGGTGCCGGAGTTCTGCCACTCGTTCCCAAGTTTCCATTTGACTATGCCGGCCCTCGAAGCTCCGGCTTCGCGCTGACGTGGCTGGCTGACATGCGAAACAGAAGTTTCGCGTGCAGTGCGTTCCCAAACGGAAGTTTGGGAACGAGGGGCGGGAGGCGGCAGGCTGCGTGCAAGGTGCGTTAGGCACTTTGCGATGGCGTGCTCAATCCTTCGCTCCGCCCGGACGAGCCGGGCGGGGGCGACATTGCGGTAAGGGCGCTGAGGTTAGTGCAGAATCCCGGCTTCCACGGAAACGAGGTCGGCGGGGGCGCAAAGTCGCCGGGGGTGCGAACCCCCGGGACGCTCGTCGTGTTTGGACGGTAAAGCTCCGGCGGGGCGACAGGACGGGGCCATGCGCTCTCTGTCTCCCCTCCGGGGCTGGCGTGTTCGATTGCTCCGTTTCGCGTGGGCTCACGCCCACGCCTACACGCTGTCGCCCCTCCGGGGCTCGCAGTTGCACGATGCGTTAATCGGACCGGCTTCAACCCCACCCCGCATCAGGTGGCCTCGGGTCACACATACTCCCGGTAATCGGATGACGGCGGAGGGTGACGTCGCCGTTGTGGAGGTTCGTACCGATGTCGTGTCCGGCTCCGTAGAAAACGCTGCAACTCGTCGGGCGGGATCCGCCACCTCGGGCGCCGGCCTTGCTTCTTTGCAACGTTTACCGCCCCGATTTCCTTCCAATTGGCCCAAGCGATCATTGTCTCGTACGAGACGCCGGCAATCTTTGCGGCCTCGCGCAATGTGAGCAGCCTGTCTCGCCCGTTCTCTTTCAGAGAGCGAATGAATTCCCGCTGTTCGTTGAGCTCTGCTTCGAGTCGTGCGAGCTGCGCGTGCAAAGCGGAGGCCCCCGGGGGGTGCGTCGCGGCGACCCCTGCAAGGTACGACTCGATCGACTGTGGCCCCGCGTGTTGACGTTTCATCCGCAGGTCTCCTGAAATGCTTTCCTGGTCGAACGGAAGCGATGCGCGAACTGGCGAAACCCGCTGACACTCCCCGTTCAATGTGACACCGTCGCAGTCGCGACGCAGAAAGCGCCACGGTATTCTGAATCAGCGCAGTGACGATGGCCAGCGGTGGCTATCATGGCGGGGGCATCCACTGCTCAAGGGCCGATTCCACCCGGAATATCCGGACGACCTGCAGGTCCTCATCTACGACGGCGGGCCGCGCTTATCGAAACACCCTCCGGAAGTCGTATGGGTCCGGGTCGTCGGCAGCCGCGACCACACGCGCAACGCCGTCAGCCCCGAAATGAACCCGCCCACCGACTGGGACGTCAAGACCGGCCGCAACATCAAGTGGAAGGCCGAAATCGCCTCGACCGCCTTCGGCACGCCGGTGGTCGCCGACGGGCTGGTCTGGATCGGCGGCAACGTTTGGCGGCCCGGGGAGAAAGAGCAGAAAGATGCCGCGCTGCTGCTGTGTTTCAACGAACAGACCGGCGAGAAGTTGTACGAGTACGTATCACCTAGGCTTCAAAGCGCCAGCTACCAGACAGACCCTCCCTGGCACGGGCTGGGGAGTTCGCCCCTGATCGAAGGGGACCGCCTGTGGTTTGTGACCAATCGCTGCGAAACCGTCTGCCTCGATATCGCACCGCTCAAACAGCAGCCGCGCGGCGAGCCGCAGGTGTTGTGGAAAGTCGACATGTGCGACAAGTTCGGCGTGCATCCGAGCCAGCCTTTCATGGGCCCGAGTCGGCTGTGCTCGATCCCTCCGTCCTATCAGGGGCTGATATTCGTCAACACCTGCAACGGCGTCGACCAGTCTTACGTCAACATTCCGGCACCTGAGGCCCCCGGTCTGATCTGTTTCGACAAGCAGACCGGCGAAGCGAAATGGACCGTGCCGACCGGACTGAACGTGCTGTACAGCGAAGTGGCCAGTCCCCTGGTTGCCGAGATCGGCGGACGCGGGCAGGTCGTAATGCCGCACGGCGATGGCTGGGTGCGGTCATACGATCCGCAGTCGGGCCGATTGCTGTGGGAGTTCGACGGGAATGCCAAGGAGGGCCTGCATTCGGTGCGCGGCCGTTCGACGCGGAATTATTTCACGTCCACGCCGGTCCTGCACGAAGGACGAATCTACATCGGCAACGGCGATCAGCCGGAACACGGTGAAGGGGATGGGCGGTGGCAGTCGCCGACGGACGGATCCTGACCCTCGGGCAGATCGGCGGAGTCGAGTATCTCCAGGCCCTGGAGGCCCAGACCGGTCAGCGACTCTGGGCCAGTCCGACCGGCTCCGCCATCGGCGCCGTCCACCGAAGTACGCTGATGCGCTGGCTCAGTCAGCGCACGCCGACCGTGGACGATGACCGGGTGTACGTCGTCCGATCCGACGGTCAACTGATCTGCATGGCGACGCACGACGGTGGCGAACTGTGGCGCAAGAATGTCACCGGGGAGTTTCACGCCCGGAGTCGCCCCTGGGGGTTCTGTGACTATCCGCTCGTCGACGGCGATCGCCTCATCTGCACCCCCGGCGGAGAGGACGCGACGATCGTCGCTTTCGACAAACGCACGGGCGAAATCCGCTGGAAATCGAAGCTGGAAGGTGACCAGTGGCAGGAATACGGCGCACTGGTCGTCGCCGAATTCGGCGGCGTCCGTCAGTACGTGGCCTTCCTCCACAGCGGGCTGGTCAGTGTCTCCGCGGCGGACGGCCGACTGCTCTGGCAGCAAAACGTCAACACCAACCGGACGGCGAATTCCTATACACCGCTGGTCCTGCCTGATCGCATCCTGCTGCCAAACGGCTATGGCAGCGGCCTGGCTCTGCTGGATATTCATCACAAGGAGGGTTTGTTCCAGGTCGAACAGGTGTATCAGAAGTCGTATTCGTTCGAGATCTTCGAGGACAGTACGGTCGTCGTCGGAGATGAACTTTACAGCTCGCTGCGGACCGGCGTGCTGACCTGCTTCAACTGGGCCACGGGAGACGTGCACTGGAACGATCGCGCGACCCGCAGGGGCATGCTGGCGCTCACGTTTGCGGACAATCGGCTGTACCTGCTGCATGCAGACGGCCGCGTCGCACTGGTCGAACCGGACGCGAGCGCGTGTGCCGTACGAGGCGAGTTTCCGCTGCCCGACCATCTGCAGTCGATCGGCGCCACATTTCCGGTCGTGACCGGAGGCCGGCTCTACTTGCGGAACGACGATCACCTGTTTTGCTACGACGTCCGGGAGGACGGCGGGTCAGATGCGGAGAAAGCGGCCACAACGATTGCGTTGACGCCTCCCACTGCACCGCCGGACGCGACCGAACAGCCACCGCGCGTCCCGCGGCCGATCTTCGTGCCAACGCCACAGGATGTCGTGGAAGGGATGCTCAAACTGGCCCAGGTCGAAAAGGACGAGTTGCTGGTCGATCTTGGCAGCGGCGACGGCCGCATTGTGATCACGGCCGCGAAGAAGTACGGTTGCCGGGCGATCGGTTATGAAATCGACAAGGAACTGATCGGCATCTCCAACGAGCAGGTCCAGAGCGCAGAGGTGGGCAAGCTGGTCACCATCCGGGATCAGGATATGTACACCGCCGACCTCAGCGAAGTCGACGTCGTGGCGGTCTACGCCTATTCGGCGGTGCTCGACAAACTGAAGCCGCAGTTTGCAAAGCTCAGGCCCGGCGCGCGAATTGTCTCGCACTACTTCGAGATTCCGGGAATTGAACCGGCCGCGGTGCAGGAGGTTGAATCCGCAGAAACCGGCGGCAAGCACCGGATCCTGCTGTACAGGACTCCGTTCAGCACGCCCGACAGATAGGCCCAGCCATCGAAGACGCGGGGTCACATTGATCTCGACTTGAATTCCATGATCGCTCTCTTCGTGGAATAATACCGGCCCCACGTCCATATTCGGAGATTCCGCACATGGCCCAGGTTCCTCTTCGTCATCTGCGATCTTCTGCCATCGGCCTCTGCACTCTCGCGCTCTGCCTAGCGTCGCAATTTCGCCAGGGCATCGCCGCCGACCGCCCCGCGACGCCCGCCGGTCTCCGCGTCTTCTACACCGGCCACAGCTTCCACATGTTCGTGCCGCCGCTCATCGATGAAATGGCGAAGGCGGCCGGAATTGAAGGGCACAAACTCGCCGGCCGGCAGGGGATCGGCGGCTCGACCGTCATCAAACACTGGGAACATCCCGATGACAAGAACAC
>CAZWGW010000553.1:0-5429 GCA_964633565.1 uncultured Planctomycetaceae bacterium | reverse complement strand
CAGGCTTGCCAGATGGCCGAGCCAGAACAGGGGCAAGAGATCCATCTGTTGCGGCCTCGATCGACGCCGGGGACAATGGCTGACCAGTAGCCGTCAGTTCCGGCACGCGGTCTCTTCGCATGCGGAATTGTGCAGGAATTCCCACAACTCCCGCGCGGCCTCGCTCCGCGACAGACCGCCTCGGCTCCACAACAGCCGATACAGTCGCTCGACACGGCCGTCGATCCGCCGGATGTCCTGTTCCGGGAGCTGCGGCCAGCGCTGCTGTACGCGAGGCCGCAGCCGCGCCCAATTTGTTTCGAAACTGTGGTGATCCATCGCAACACTCCGCGTAGGACAGCGCCCTGTGTCGCGACTCGACGATGGAAAAGACGGGTCGGCACAGGGCGCTGGGGCCGGCTGATCAGATTGTTCAGTCAGGAGCCAGAGCCATCCTTCTTTGGCCCGCGGTCAGGCGGATTGGCTCCGCGTTCCTTGCCGCGTTCTGCTCCTCGCGGAGCAGGTGGCGAGTCAGGTTTTGGCGATTTCCCGGAATCCCCCGGCGAGCCGCCGGACGGCGGATTCGCATTCGGGCGGGGAGCGGGATTCCCCATTGGCGCCGGCTGCGCGCCCCGGCCGGGTTGTGCACCGGGATTGCCGCTCCGCCCGCGGCGCTCTCCACGTCCGGGTTGCTGCGGCACCGCCTCCGAGGGGCGGGGAATTGGACGAATTTCTCGGCCGCTGTCGGCCGGCGCGTCCGGAATCCCCACGTCCGGGCGTCCCCGCCGTGTTCGAGGCTCCGCACCGCCGCGCTCGCGCGGCTGTCCGGGGCCTGCACCTCGTTCCGGCTGATCCGGTTGCGGCCGTTCCGCCGGTTGACGTCCCGGTTGCGGTCGTTCACCCGGCTGCGGGCGCTCACCACGATCGGGGCGCTCACCTGGCTGCCTGTCAGGTTGCGGCCGCTCGCCCGGTTGCGGACGGTCGCCGCGGTCGGGCCGTTCACCAGGCTGCCTGTCAGGTTGCGGCCGTTCGACCGGTTGCGGGCGTTCGCGGGGCCGTTCGTCAAGATCAGGGCGAGCACGTCGCTGATCGGAACGTGTGCCGCGGCGGTCCTGATCTGGCTGGTCGGGCACTGCTTCCGACGGTCCGCGACTCTCGACCTTTGGCAGCGTCAGTTTGGCGTCCGCTGCTTGACGTCCTTCAGCGCGCACTTCGTGCTCTCGACGCCGTTGTTGCAATTCGCGGATCTCGTGCGATCGCTTCACGAGCCGTTCGCGCTGCGGTTCGTCCACATCGCGAAAGTCGACCTCGCGATCCTCCGCACGTCGAAACTCGTCAAATGGTCGCGTGAGCACTGCCTGCCGCATGACGTTGTCATCGCGGTCGCCACGCTGGCGGTCAAATTCCCGTGCGTCGGCCAGGGTCCGGCGCGGGCGATGGTCGGGGTGCCGATCATAGTAGTGGTGCCATCCGGCAATGCGCCCCAGGAATCCGCCGCCACGGACATTGAAAAAGCCCGTCTGATAGAACGCAAACAGCGGGTCATACTGGTAGTACGCATACTGCCTGACGCCGATCCAGGGGATGATCCCGATGTTCACGTAGGTATCGCCATAGTAGTCGCCAAAGTAGTAGTGGTGATACCGGGGCCTGACGAACAGGTGGATCAGCAGCGGACCAACCGAGACCACATGCCGCGGCACGTACCGCGGGTAACGGTAGTCATGGAAGAACACCGGGGAGAACAGCACCCCTCGGCGGGCAACGTGGAAGTCCCAGTAGCCGTTAACGAAGATGACCCCGCGCGGCGACCACACATACCGGGCCGGCACCCAGACCCAGTTTTCGTGGGCCGGCGCCCAATACCCAGGCCGCCACGCATAGTCATTGTTTTCATATCTCCACACGCCGGGGACCCAGAAGTGGTTGTCATCGGGAGCGGGAGCGTTGGGGCCCACCTCCTGGCTGGCCGGCGGCTCCGGCAGATAACTCACGTCCTGCACCTCGGCGGACGTCCAGAAGCCCGCGGTCCACTGGAATCCGCCGCTGACCTGCACCCACGATCCGGGGACCCAGCGCTGTCCGGGAGGAACGTCGCGCCACACGCCGCTGATCCAGATGAAGTCTGAGCGTTCGTCGTCCCACGCCCAGTAGCCGGGGATCCACTCCACATTATCCCCGTCCGGCATCGCCTCCGGCGGCAGTTCATCGATCGGTTCAGGGGGTTCCCGATTCACCTGGATCCCCGGCTCCGCGTCCTGCGTGTACGGTTCCGCGAACGCCTCGTGTACGGGGCCGCGCGTGAGCACTTCGGCGTTCCCCTGCAGTTCGCTGCCGGCGCCTGCGGGAAGGGGTGCGACTTCCTGTGCGGCAATCGGCGGGGGCGCCAGCCAGAGTCCCGTGGCCAGCGCCGCGCCCGCCACTGTCGCTCGTTGCAAACAGTTCTGTAATGTCATGATCGAATATCTCCTCTCTCCCGCATCCACCTTGTTGCGCGAGTCCGCGCAGGGAATGAGATGGTGGTGGTGAATGAGGGACCATGCATCTGACGTGCCGGACCCGTCGGATCGAGTCGCAACGCAACAGGCATGGAAGACGTGTGTGAAGCTAAGTACGGTCCATCAAACACGTTTGACTTATCATTGATTGCGCGCAGTCGCGCGAAACGCGATGACACGCGGCGCCGGGAGCATGTGGTCGTTGACCAGTCAGCGCGGGTGCCCAACGATCGCATGACGCTTGGTTGCTGGACACTGACATACACCGAACGCTATTTGCCGTGTTTGGCACCGAACTCTGTCCGAGTAACTTCCCGAATCAGCAGAAACACGCCGGTTCCTGCATGTATGGCCAGACCACGCCATCAAGGTATTCCGCGCGCCCTCGGACGAGGGCGCGCTGAATACCCTGATGGCGTAATTTTGCTGCAAACAGTGACGTGGTCAAAACTTGTGGTTTGTTGAAGTTTCCGCGAGAGTCGGTGAAATACGCGTCTCAAGCCCAAGTCAGCCGCAACTCGCCGGATTTGGGGATAGGAACGCCTGTCGCCGCTCCGGCATATACCTGACTTGCCATGGACCATTCTCACACGGCACCTGATGCGCAGGCTCACAAGCCAAACGTTCCACAACTGGCGATCCTCGTCACAACCTTTTCAGCAATCGCTACTGTACCCGCGAGTCAGTTCCTCCGCGGTCGAATACGGCGCCGTTTGCCGTCATCGGAATAAGCCGGTATTCGAAGCCAGACTCGGTGAGGGCAGCGCGGAGGTGCTGGAACTCTGCGAACGAATCCGGGCGGGCTACAACGCTGACGTAGAATGAGCGAGGGTTGAACGTACGCAGCCGATCAGAAATGGCTCGTCGAGATTCGTCTGTTCCATCGACAACTATGCCTGCCGTCGGCCGTGGGGTCGTCGTGATCCCGTCAGCATCGTCGCTGACGACGATGAACTCTTCTGTATTCAACCCCAGGCGGTTTCCGGACCGATCGTAGCGATGCCACACGTAAAGTCTGCCGTATTGGAGCACAACGCCCAACTCCTGTTTTAGTCCCGACGATCGAACAACCGGAGTGCGCAGCTCCTGCCGTCGCGCCTCCCGCTCCTCCGCAAGCTGGTCGCGAAGCTCTTGAACGCGGCGCTCGGTATTGTCAAAGTTCGCATGCACGTCGCGGATGTCGCCTTCGATCCGTTCGATGTTTTCAGCGCGCTCGGCCATTTGAGCAATGAGTTGGTCGCGCTCTTCACGAAGGTTGTCGCGCGATTGGGTCGTGGCCTCGCGCTCGGCGAGCAACGCTTGCACGTCGTCGGGCGCGAACGCGGCAATGGTTTGTTCCTGCCCAAGCGCAAGCGCCCGCAACCTGTGCAGCTCGCCGTGGACCACAGCTAATTGCTGGCGGAGGTCTTCCAACTCCGGCATCGAAACCACCTCGCGGTCCGGGCGTTCTTCGGCCAATTGTTCGCCGCTCATTTGCAGTAGAATGACGACGAGGATTGCAATGAACAGGATGCCTCCAAAGGTATTGCAGATCGTGTCCAGCAAAAGTTCGAGGCTGTCGGAAGGCGACGATTTGCGGGCCATTACTCGAACGCTCCACGTTCAGGATGGAGAACCATCTGGTCCGAAGCAATGAGGTCGTACCCATACGAGACGCCGCGGTTGTCGAGCGATTCTCGCAGCTGGTCGAATGCCCGCACGCCATCCGGTCGGATCAAAAAAAGGAAGTAGGGATTCGGAGACTTGACGGTCTTCGCCCATTCAAGGAATTGACTCACCGCAGAACGGACGGAAAAGAGTCCCGCCGATGTGCCGGTGAATGTGGTTGGTGCAGCTGGACGGCCCACGGGAGCCACCGCAATGTCGACAGCCGATATGACTACCAGCCAGCCATCGCGGTTGAACCCATGCGGCAACGAGAACAAGGGGCGGTCCTCCTGTCGCTCGACTTCAATTTGCCGCTGCAAAGATTCGGCTTCCAACCGGGCGGCAGTCAGCGCCTCACGGGTCGGTCGAAGGTCGAAGCTCTCGACCTGGACCTCCCGTTCCGCATTTTCCAGGGCCTCAAGTTGCGCACGGATGTTCTGAATCCTCTCCCTGAGGAGATCGCTCTCGTCCTTCAGGCTGACAATGGCACGGCGCACTTCGTCTGGAGATGCGGCCGCCGCATTGCGGATGACCTGATCGGAACGCTGTAACAGGGATTCCAGCGCCTGCTGCTCGCTTTGTGCAGCCGCGAGCGCTTCGCGAATCTGGCGCACCACCGCGGAATTATCCACACGTTCGCGCTGAGCTGGACGTTGTACAAGTTCCAATGTAAGGAGCAACACAACGATGATGATAATCCCGCTGACCGACATGATGACGTCCTGGAATGCAAAGAACGTCACAACCGGACGGGATTGGCGGCGAGACGGCATCAGTCGTCGCTCCCGGACTCAAACGGAACGAGCCGCAACCGCCCTACGATGTTGCGGACGCAATACTCGTTACACGCATCGAGAAACTCTTCTTCAGATTTCTTGAGCGCGGTCAGGAGCAATTGCACCACGAGCGCCGCCAACAGACCTTCCAGGGTGGTCTCGAATGCAACGGCCAGGCCCGCCGTAACCTCCTGGAGCGAACCCTTGATCTGACTCATTTCGGTCGTCGTGGCGAGCACGCGACCAAAGCCACCGATCGCAATCGACAGACCCTGTACGGTACCAATGAATCCCAGCACAGGGATGGCCCACACGAATCCGTGAACCAGCGCATAGCTGGTCTCCATCGCCGATTCGTCATGTGCAGCTTGCGAGCGGAGGATCTCATCCACATCGGAGACGCGGCCCAGATTTCGCAAATTCGACAGGGCAATGCCGATCCGGTTCAACAACACGAACTGCCGTGGGTCGTCGACAGATTCGAAGATCTTCTGCGTGACTGTGTCAACCGTGGTCGGAGACAGCACAA
>CAZWGW010000552.1:0-5430 GCA_964633565.1 uncultured Planctomycetaceae bacterium | reverse complement strand
AAAACGGTTTGATCTACACAAGCAGCACGGTGACGACCCCCTCGGCGGTCGCGCCGAGATGCATGACTTCCCCTTCCGGGAACCACACGAACGAACCCGGCCCGAACCGCCCCTTGTGGGTCAGGAGCGTGCCGTCGAGAACGTACATGGCGTGCGCGCAGGGGTGCGTGTGGTCCGGGTTGACGACGCCGCAGGGATAGCGCACCAACTGGCAAAAGACGCCCGTTTCCGGGTCGGTGTGCAGCACCTTGCGGAAGATCGGCGCGGGGAGGTGCGGGTTTTCGCGCCGCTCCCAGGGGAGGGAGGTGGTGTCGAGCGCGAAGAACCCGGTTGACTCAGTCATGTCGGTCTCGTCGTCGTCACCCCATTACCGGATGGGAGCCGCGCCGGAGCGCGGCGTAATCGTGAGCAGAACGCGCTTGTACGAAATCTTTGCGCGCTCTGCCGACTGCCGCGCACGAGCGGCATGGTTGTCCTCTGCGCCTTTGGGGGGCACGGGGGTCAGAGGTTCCAGGGTGACGGTTGGCTCGTCGGTCCATTGGCCGGCCTTGCGCAGGGCGATCAAGACGGCCGTCGCATCGAGCTGTTGAGTAAATGTGACGGGACCTTCGGCGCGGTGCACCGTGCCGTCGGCGTGACGCTCCTTGTGGCCGCGGCCGAAGAAGTTGACGCCCCCCACGTAGTATTTGCGCCTCTCGTCGGCTGTCAGTTCCCCCTCGGGGAGGTTGAGGTACACCGCATAAGAGAAGCTGGGGACTTCAGAAAACGTGATTTCCTGGATCTCCAGCACGGCATCGGCCGTGCGCCGTCCGGCCGTCGCAGCGTCGGGCAGGAGCCTCAGCGACTCCGCGGAATCGGCGGCGAGGAACAGCTTCGTCGAGTATTGTTCGAAGCCGAGCGGGACGGGTTTTGTTTCGTCCGGCAACTCAAGGGCCTGCAGCTCCTGCAGCGACGAACCCACAACGCGGGCCCTGTTTTCGGATGCAGCCGGCGGGGCGCTGGCCGCGACCACGGCCTGTGCGACGACCGCGGGACCGGGATTGGGCGTGTCGTCGTAACGGTACTGGAGGCAGTAGGAATCGAGGATGTCGCGGACTTTGATCGTGACCGTATCGCCGGTTTCATCGGCAAATGAATACTCCTGGTCGAGAAAGGACGAACCGGACGGGTTCGCGCGGCCGGCATTGAGGTTCAGCCAGCGGTCCCACACGCGGTCGATGTTACAGTGGTGCAGCCAGAAGATGGGGTCGTTCCCGGCGGTGTTGAAGCCGGACATGTTTCCTCCGATCTGGTTGTGGACCTGGCCGTGCGGGCTCCACTCGAAGCTGGGGCTGAACGCGGGGAACCCGCTGTCGAAATCGACGTAGCCCAACGCCGTGTTCAGATCGTCGACGACAATCATCGACGGAATGGCGGAGCCGTCGTTGATGTTGCGGGTGGCGTCATACAAGGGGTTGGCGGCGACCGCCGGGTCACGGAAGGGAAGCGGAAGCGCTGCGGACGTGCTCCAGTCCCAATACGGGAGCGCGAGGAACGGGTTGCCGGACGCTTCGCGCAGGATGCGCTCGAAGAAGTAGATGTACGCGCGATGCCAGGTGAGGAACTGGATCGAGTTGTGCTCGCACTGATTGAACAGCGGATGCGGCGGGTCGTCTGTGCCATGAATATTCGCCTGAAAGCGCCAACTCGTGGGATCGGCCGCAGGGCGCGACTTCATGACTTCGACGCCGTGTGCAAACGACGCGAGTTGTGACACACTCAACGACGCGAAGTTCTGCCTGATCCAGGTGGCACAACCACCGATGCGGAAGCGGCAGGGGCGGTGGGCGCCTGAGGAGGCGCCGAGGGCGACGGCTCCACCGACCGTAGCGGCACCCATTGTGCCCAGAAACGACCGGCGTGAAATGTGGTTGGCAGACATGGTGATTCTCCCACAGATTGGACGTGGTGGGGCGGAAAGAGCCGTCCCCATGCTACCGCGCCGGGTGTCGCTTCGCGATGACGGAGATTCGCTGGTGCGACAAGACGGCCCCGGGGGCGAACCTGCATCCAGTCGCTCCACCCCCGGAAGCCTCAATCATCCGCCTTATCTCCATCCTTCACCACAAACCGCGCCCGCAGGCGCGCGACCTCGCTGGCGAGGCCGGCCTCGCTCACTGAGCGGAGCACCTCGTTGAAGTCCTTGTAGGCGGCCGGGGCTTCGTCCTTCGGGTAGAACCGGCAGTTCGTCAGAATGTCGTGCTCGTCGAACGACTGGTCGACCGTCTGCTGGTCCAGCGCGAGGATTGCCGCTTTGCGGCCCAGGCTGCGGAGTCCCCGGCAGAATGGTCGGATGGATTCGACACGTGATGCGCCCCTCCGGTTCCTCCGATTGTAGATGGGTGGTTACGTCGCGGACCGACGGGAGTGCGCGAAGGACTTCCATTCAGCGGCCTCACGGCCGCCGCTCGCCCGGGCTTGCAGACATACCGACCAGTTGGTATGTTGGCAGCCATGCATGCCTCAGCGACCACCGCCCGCGACAGGATCGTCGCCGCGGCGATCGAGTTGTTCCGCCGGAACGGCTTTGTCGCGACAACGGTGGACGAGATCTGCGCCGCAGCGCGCGTGACCAAGGGGGCGTTCTTTCATCACTTCGAGAGCAAGGAGGCACTCGCGCAGGCGTGCCTTGGGGCGTGGGACTGCCAGATGAGCGGGATGGTGGCGGGAGCGCCGTTTCAGTCGCTCACCGACCCGGTGGAGAAACTGCTGGGGTGCCTCGACTTCTTCATCGGCGTATTTGAAAACCCGCGGGTGACGAAGTCGTGCCTCGCCGGGACGACCGTGCAGGAAGTGTCGGAGACGCACCCGGACTTGCGGGACGCGGCACAGGCGTGCTTTGTGAGCGCCGAACAGCAGTTGACGGCACTGCTTAACGCGGCCTGCCGCGCAAGAAGGAAGAAACTCGACACCGCCGGGCTGGCGAAGCTGTGGATGGCGACCGTGCAGGGATCGCTGATCCTGTACAAGGCGTCGCGCGACGAGGCCGTGATCGGGAACAACCTGCGCCAGGTGCGGGAGTATGTGCGGATGCGGCTGGGCGGGTAGCGGTCGGCTTTCAGCAGTCAGCTTTCAGCGACGGGGGACGCGAACGAACGTCGTTGCTGATGGCTGAAAGCTGACGGCTGACCGCTTCGTGAAGCGTGCTTTGAACCCAATCGAACCTCAACAAGGAACCTCGCATGAACATCAAACAGGCGATCAAGTCGAACATGACCGCGGCGGACTTCCTGGTGAACGCCTACCTGGCGGACCTGACACCCGCCGAAATGCTGGCGCGGCCGGTGCCGGGGGCCAATCACACGGCCTGGCAGGTGGGGCACCTCATCGCCAGCGAGTGCTATCTCGTGGACAAGGCCGTGCCCGGCAAAGCGCCGGCGCTCCCGGCCGGGTTTGCCGAGAAACACAAAAAGGACACGGCCGGCAAGGACAATCCGGCGGACTTCCTGTCGAAGGAGGAGTACCTCAAGATCTGGAAGGACGTCCGCAACGGCACGCTGAGCGCGGTCGAGGGCCTCTCGGACGCCGACTTCGACAAGCCGGCGACCGGTGTGCCGCCGATGCTGAAGACGGTCGGCGATACTCTGCTGTTCATCCCGATGCACTGGATGATGCACGCCGGCCAGTGGGCCGTGACGCGGCGGAAGCTGGGGCGGGCGCCGCTGTTCTGACGGCTGCTGGCGGCATCGATTCGCGTTGCTCTATCATGGAATGCGCCGCCGCCGGACCCCGCACTTCGCGTCGTGGTCCGGCGGCGCCAGGGGCAGTCCGCCCGGCATCCGAAAGCCGTCATGCGATCACGCGACCGCCAATCGAAGAACTCCGCAGACGCCGTGCAGGCCGCGGGCGCTCCGCCGCCGCCGCAACCGGAGGTCACTCCGCGGCGGAGGCGGCAGTTGAAGTGGCTCGTCGGGATCGGCGGCGTGCTGCTGGCAGCCCTGGTCTTTTCCGGCAGTCTGGCGGCCATTCCGCGCGAGTTCGCGGTCCAGGCGCTCGACCGTCACGACCCGGACGGCGCTCAGCGCTGGCTGGATTGGGCGGCACGGCTCGGTCCCGGCGACCCGGAAACCGCGTTCCTCAAGGCCCGCCTGCTGCGCAAACTCGGCCGCGCCGTCGACTCTGGCGAAGCACTGGAACGCGCCGTACGCCTGGGGCTGGACCCGCAACGCGCCCGCCGTGAGACGCTCCTCGCGCGGGCCAGTTCCGGTGATGTGCTGGACATCGCCTTCGAACTGGATCGGATGCTGATCGATCCGGGGGACGACGGCCGCGAAATCTGCGAAGCGTATGCCAACGGCCTGCTGATGGCGGCCGATTACGACACGGCCGGTGCGATCATCCAGGTCTGGAAACAGGACTTTCCGGACCACGCGCAGCCGTATTACCTCTCCGGCCGCGCGCTGGAACATCTGAGTCGACACGAACAGGCGGAGCAGGAATACCGGGCCGCGCTCGACAGGCAGCCGGACCACCTTCCCGCACTGTACGCAATGGGTCGGTTCCTGCTGTCCCGCAACCAGGCGGAAGAAGCCCGGACGTTCTTTGAACGCGGGCTGGATTTTCCGCACAACGCCGCGCCGCGCATCGGCCTGGCGAAATACTATCGCAGCCAGGGACGTCCCGACGAGGCCCGGCGGCTGCTGGAACAGGTCGTGGCCCTCCCCCACGAGGCGCTGGTGCAGGGCTACCAGCGTGTGGACGAGCCGCTCGAGGGGCTCCCGGCCCACTATGAACTGGGCTCACTGCTCTCGTCCCTGGGAGACCATGCGTCCGCCCTGCCGCTGCTCGATCAGGCCGTCGCGGCGGACCCGGGAAACCAGGAGGCCCGCTACGCGCGCGGACTCGCGCTGCGCAACGCCGGTCGCCTCGATGAGGCGAGCGCCGAACTGGAGGCGGTCGCCGCGGCGAGACAGGCCTTGACCGAAGCCGACCGACTGGTCGATCAGATCAGGCTGGACGAACCAATGGTCGCCGAGCGGCTTCGGATCGGGGAGCTGTATATGCAGTACGGTTCCAGGAAACGGGGTGAGATGTGGCTGAAAGCGGCCCTCGCCTACGACCCGCACCTCCAGCGCGCGCACGAACTGCTGGCCGAGTATTACGCCGAGCGCGCGCGTGAGGACCCGGACTACGCCCCGCTCGCCGCGGAACACCGCCGCGCCGCGGCAGGTAGTGACGCGCGGGACACGCCCTGAACGAATACCGCCACGGCAACAACAGCAGCGCGAACCCATGAAAAACCTGCGGCGGCCGTTCCGGTCGAGGACTGGAACGGTCGCCGCCATGGGTTCCGCGTTCGCAACGTGCCGGCCGGCTACAGCTTGGCCGACATCTCTTTGGCCTTCGTCTTGATCTGTTGCGGACTGGTCATCTGCTTGAGGTTCGCCAGGT
>CAZWGW010000551.1:0-5433 GCA_964633565.1 uncultured Planctomycetaceae bacterium | reverse complement strand
CGCACACTCCCCTTGAGAGTCAATAGCGTTGATGTTACGCTGCAAAATGAAACGTGTCAACAATCAGGGAATCGCGTTTTCCGGATTGTGGACGCGTGAACGCTCGAATCAGGCGGACTGTCGCCAACAGGATCGGCCCGTGGTATCGCCCAACTTGGGGGCGATCGATGACCCAGTGAATTGACGACACGACCGGGGAAGTCGAACAATTGGGGTGGTGTTCGGGATTTCCAGCCGGACAGCCCCAGGACCGGGCAAACAGGTTATCCACGTGTCTCGATCAGCGACTCGCCAGTTGGAACCTGTTGATCGCTTTAACGTTCCGGAGCGAAGTGCGTCGCCCGCGCATGGTCCGCGCCGGATGCGTCGCGCGATCATCCCGGCCGCGGTGCTTGCCATCGGCGTCGTCGCGGGCTGGCGTCCCGCTGAGGTCCGCTATCGACTGCATCGGGGTCGACAGGCGGTCGAGCGACGTGACGCGGATGCTGCAGTTTTGTGGCTCGTGCCGGTCCTGACGCTTGCGCCGGACAATCCTGAGGCCCATTTCTGGCTGGCGCGCGCCTATCGTCGACAAGGCGAAATGACCCGGGTGCGGACGCATCTGGAGCGGGCGGGCTCGCTCGGGTTTTCCAGGGAGCGCCTGCAACGCGAGGAATGGCTGGCGATGGCCCAGTCGGGTCAGATGCGCGAGTCGGCCCCGCACCTGTCGGAATTGCTCATCGATCCAGGCGACGACGGGCCGGACATCTGCGAAGCGTACGTGAACGGCTTCTTCCTCTCATGCCGCTTTCATGATGGGCTGGAACTCCTCGATGTGTGGCGCGCCGAGTTTCCCAAAGACGCTCAGCCGTGCCTGTTTCGGGCGAAGTACCATTCGTCCCTCGGCAACCGGCAGGACGCGGCCGCGGATTGTCGGGCCGGCCTCGCCCTCGATCCCGGTCGGAGGGACCTGAAACTGCTGCTGGCCTCGTCCTTGCTGGAACTGCACGAATTCGATCAGGCGGAAGCCCTGTTGCAGAAGATGCTCTTGGAGGCGCCGGACGACATCGATGTATTGCAACTCTTGAGCGAATGTCTGTTCGAACAGGGCCGGCTGGAGCAGTCCGACGTGGTCCTGGCGCGGTTGCTGGAACTCGACCCGCATAATATCCACGGACGCCTGACGCGCGCGCGGTCGCAGACGTTTTCCGGCCGCGGCCGCGAAGCGGCGGCGCTGGCCCAATCGGTCGTTGACGAACGCCCGTTCGACGTCGAAGCGCATTTTGTCCTGGGGACGGCATTGCGGGTGGCCGGCCGGGGAGAGGAGGCCGCCCGTCATTTTGCGTTTGTCGAGACGGCACGGACGCGCTTGCAGCAGGCGCGATTATTGAAGGAGAAAGTCAGCACGAAGGACCCCGGCGACGTGACCGCCCGCTACGAAGTGGGACGCATTCTGCTCGAATATGACTCTCCCGACGAGGGGGCGGGATGGCTGCAGAGCGCTCTGGATCTGGACCCGGGGCATCAGCCGTCGCACGCCGCTCTGGCGGAATACTACGCCGGCCGCGGGAATCTCGAATTAGCAGAACAGCATCGTCGGCAACTTGCGCCGGACAGTTCGACACGGTCAGGCGGGAATTCCGGATAACCCCTGGTCGACCTTGAATCCTGGTGACGATCGATGTCACAACTTCTCAACTTCGCGCGGCATGCAGCGGTGCGCTGTCCGTTGCTGCTGTCCCTGACGGTCGTCGGGTGTTCGCCATCCAGTAGTGGACCGGCGGTGACAATTCCCGGGACCTCCTCCGGGACGGCCGGAAATGCGGCTTCCCGTCCCGTCATGGCGGATGCCGTTGCCGGCGATCTGCAGTTCGCCGACAGGACGGCCGACAGTGGACTGGATTTCACGAATCGCAACGGCGAGGAAGCGGGCCATGTCAGCATCCTGGAATCACTCGGCGGCGGCGCCGCCCTGCTCGATTTCGATTGTGACGACGACGCGGACCTGATGGTCGCCGGCGGAGGAGAGTTCGTCGGCCAGCAGATTCTGGGACTGCCGCCGGCCTTGTACCGCAATGACGGCAACTGGCGGTTCTCCGAAATCGGGAGCCCCGCGCGCGCGGAGGCGTCCCCTTTCTACAGCCACGGCGTCAATCGCGGCGACTACGACAACGACGGGTTTCCCGATGTGCTGATCACCGGCTACGGCGGCCTGGTCCTGTTTCACAATCTCGGCGATGGGACGTTTGAAGAGCACACCGCGGCCGGCGGCCTGTCGGACCGGTGGAGCAGCAGCAGCGCGTGGGGTGATTTGAACGGCGACGGCGCCCTGGACCTGTATGTCGCGCACTACGTGAACTGGTCGTTTGACAACCATCCGGAGTGTCCGTCCAGCGAGCCAGGCCAGCGGGAAGTCTGCCCGCCGCGCGTGTTTGAACCGCTCCGGGACGTCCTGTACGTCAGTCGCCAGGACGGCGCCTTCGACGATGCCACGAATGAGGCAGGACTGCGGCCCGACGGGAAAGGGTTGGGCGTGCTGATGGCGGACGTCGACCGCAATGGATGGATCGACGTCTACGTTGCCAACGACACCGTGCCCAACTTCCTCTATCGCAATACCGGGAACGGTACGCTGCAGGAAGTCGGCGTCACCAGCGGCACGGCGCTCAACGACAACGGTTCCGCCGACGGCAGCATGGGCGTCGACCTGTTCGATTTCAATTCCGACGGCCTGCCGGACCTGTTTGTGTCCAACTTCGAAAACGAGAGCAACGCGCTGTATCGCAATCTGGGTGACTGCTTTTTTCAGCACAGCAGCCAGTTGACGGGCATCACGGCGCTCGGCGGCCTGTACGTGGGATGGGGGACCGCGCTGTGCGACTTTGACCGCGATGGGGATGAAGACGCGATGATCGCGAACGGGCACGTCGTCCGCTATCCGAAGAATGCGCCGTTGCGGCAGCGTCCGTTGCTGCTGGCAAACGATGCCGGACGTCGGTTTCGCCAGGTGGAAGCCGGTCCCTACTTCGCGGCGCAGCACATGGGCCGCGGGCTGGCGATTGGCGACCTGGACGACGATGGCGACGTGGATGCCGTGATGGTGAATACCAACGAACCGGTTGCGCTGCTCTCCAACGAAGCGCGGAAAGGCCGCTGGCTCGGGATGCGTCTGATCGGCGGGCACAGCAACCGTGATGCAGTGGGAGCGTTGCTGGACCTGTATTTCGCCGACGGCCGGATACTGTACAGGCAGATCAAAGGCGGCGGCAGTTATGCCTCGACCCACGATCGACGCGTGTGGTTTGGATTGGGAGATGCGGGGGACGTGGCGCGAATCGAGATCCGCTGGCCGTCCGGAGCGATGCAGACCGTCTCCTCACCGCAATTGAACCGGGTGACGACGCTCATTGAACCCCGCGGTGGCAATCCGGCGGGCGCAGCCCGACAACACGACCGGACCGCCGGACCGTACCTCGGATCAAAATGATGCATAAGTCCGAACACAGCCCGATTGCCTTCCGGCGGCAATTGCAGGCCTGCGCCGCGACGCTGTTCGCATTGACGATCGGCGGCGGTTGCAGCGACAGTCCTCCAGCGGCCCCTCCGGTGGGAAGCGCCGGTGTTCCTGCCGCGGCAACAGGCGGCGGGGGGCCGGCCGTCGATCTGGCGGCATTTCGCCCGCAGGTCACGCAATTCTGCGGCAACTGTCATGGAGTTCCTTCTCCGGACACCTTCCCCCGGGATGCGTGGTACGATGAAGTCGAACAGGGATTTGGTTTCTACTATACGTCCGGGCGGACGGACCTGAATCCTCCCAGGATTCAGGACGTCGTCGAGTTCTACCGCAGTCAGGCGCCTGCGGAGTGGGTCCTGCCGCCGATCGACACGCCGACCTCCGCGAGTCCGATTGCGTTTCATACGCAGGTCGTTCCACTGCCGGAAGGAACGGCGCAACCGGGTGTGTCCCATCTGCGGTGGTGGGCTCCGGGCGATGGTCCACCGGGCCTGCTGGTGTGCGACATGCGGCAGGGGATCGCGGGACGGGTCCCACTGGACGCCAGCGCCACGCGGAGCGAGGTCGTGGCCCGCGTCCCCCACCCGGCGCATATCGAACCAACCGATCTCGACGGCGACGGACGTGTTGACTTTGTCATTGCCGATCTCGGCAGCTTTGAGCCGGCGGACCATCAGCGCGGCCAGGTGGTGTGGTGTTGGCAACGTGAGCCCGACGCGCCTTGGGAAACGGTCGCCCTGGCCGAGGGGCTGGGCCGGGTGGCCGATGCACAGCCCGCGGACTTCGATGCCGACGGGGACCTGGATCTGGTCGTCGCCGAGTTCGGCTGGCGTACCACAGGACACATCCTGTGGGTCGAGCAGTCGGAACGAAGCAGCGGACAGCCACCGCAGTTCACGCCGCATCAACTCGACGGACGGCATGGGACGATTCATGTGCCTGTCATCGACCTGAACGGCGACCGGAAACTCGACTTTGTGGCGCTCATCAGCCAGGAACACGAAGTGATCGAAGCGTTTCTCGGACAGGGTGACGGCACGTTCGAGACACAGCGGATCCACACGGCCGGCGATCCGTCGTACGGCAGCAGCGGCATTGAACTGGTCGACATGGACGGCGACGGCGATCAGGACGTCCTCTACACCAACGGTGACACGCTCGACAGCCTGTATCTGAAGCCCTTCCACGCCGTGCAGTGGCTGGAGAACACCGGGAGCTACCCGTTCACACGGCACATCCTGACCCGGATGCCGGGCGCATACCGCGCCCGCGCGGTGGACCTTGACGGCGATGGCGACCGGGACGTCGTGGCGTGTGCGTATTTCGCCTACCAGCAGCGGCATGCTCAGCCGGAATCCGGCGACTCCGGGAATCTTCTGCATTCCCTGGTGTGGCTGGAACAGGCGGCGCCCCGGCGGTTCGTGCTCCATCCACTGGTGTCGATCGCGGACGCCGGCTTCATGACGCTGGAAGTCGGCGATTTCAATTCGGACTCCCGGACGGACCTGGCCGTGGGACAGTTTGCTTCCCCTGGCCGTCCCGCCGATGGCTGGGTGACCGTGTGGTGGAACGACGGCCCCGCCGGCGCCGCGTCGTCAACGGCCGCCGCGACGGTGCTGCCGTAGCGGTCCCGACGGACTCATCAGGTGCTCACGTAATTCGCCTGATCGTCTCCCAGGCGCTTAACGCCGCGCGTCGTGCGGCGTCATGGTTTACGATCGGTTGAGGATAACCTGCGACGGCGGCGGCGTTCTGCACGCTCGCGGGCGCCAACCACGGGCAGTGAATCCAGCGGTCCGGCACGCGATTCAGTTCCGGCACCCAGTGTCGAACATACGTCCCCTGTGGATCAAATCTCTTCCCTTGAGAGACCGGGTTGAAGACGCGGAAGTAAGGTGCTGCATCCGCTCCGCAACCGGAGACCCATTGCCAGCCGAGGG
>CAZWGW010000550.1:0-5433 GCA_964633565.1 uncultured Planctomycetaceae bacterium | reverse complement strand
AGTTCGACCAGCGCCGACTCGCCGGCGGATTTCAGGTCGCCAATGTCGCTGCGCTGCACCGCGCCCCAGGTGGCCTTGAAAATGCGCCCCGAGGTGCGGTGCACGCCGGAATGTTCGTGGCACTCGCCGGCGTCGCTCCAGTCGAGGATGTAGACTGCGCCGTCCGGCCCATAGCCGAGCTCGAGGCCGCGAAACCAGGGATCGGCGGAACGGAGGATGTCGGGTTCGTGCCGCCCGACGTAGCCGCTCCCCTCCCGTTCCAGCCGGTCGACGTTGACTCGTCGCCCGTGCAGGTTGAGCGTGAGGATCCGTCCACGATACGCCTGCGGCCAGTTGTCCCCAAGGTAGATCGATGCGCCGATGTGCGCGTGCCCGCCCCCCCGTTCGTCATGTTCCCCCGCAGCGGAACGCGAATCGGTCCAGTCGCGGCTGTTGTCCCAGTGATAGTGGTCGGCGTGCGTGTCGATCGTTTCGTAGGCGTGGGGATTGGGGTCGATCGTATGCGGTCGGCGGAAGTGAGCGCCGGGAATGACGTGCCACAAGTGACCGTTGACGGTATTGATAAAGAAGGCCTCGCCGACTTCATTCCAGTCATGCCCCCAGGGATTCGTGGTGCCGTGGCACAGCACTTCAAACGTTTTGTGCCGGGGATGGTAGCGCCACACTCCTCCGTGTATCGGGATGCGCCGTTCGTCGGCCGTACCCGGCGCACCAACGCGCCCCATGCTGGAGGCGCCGCAGCGTCCGTAGAGCCAGCCGTCCGGTCCCCAGTGCAGGCCGTTGGCGAACGTGTGGTAGTTTTCGCGGGGGACGTCGAAGCCGTCGAGCAGCGTCACCGCCGGGCCGTCGGGGACGTCGTCGTGATTGCGGTCGGGGATAAAAACCAGCCGTGGTGGACAGAGCGCCCACACGCCGTCGTAGCCGAGTTCGATGCTGGAGAGCAGTTGCAGGTCGTCGGTGAATACCCGGCGCGAGTCCGCGCGTCCGTCGCCATCCTGGTCGTCAAAAATGAGGATCCGGTCGCGGAGTCCGAACTCGAATCGGCGCTGACTTTCGGCGTAGGTGTAGTTCTCGGCAATCCAGAGCCGGCCGCGGCCGTCCCAGGCCATGGCGATCGGGTTCTGCACGTCGGGTTCATGAGCAAACACCCGGACCTGGAAGCCATCCGGCACCACAAAACCGGCGGCAGCCTGCTCCGGCGTCAACCGCAGCGAAAGCGATTCCCGTTCCGTATCGTAGGGGACGATCTCGTCTCCTGCGCATGGGAACGGCAGCAGGCCCCAGCCGGCAAACGTCAGAAGCAAGGAGCCGATCAGGCGCGGCACAACGGTGTCTCCCTCCCGGGGGCGGATTGTCCGCCGCCGGTGCACCGGAGATTATATGGCAATCGACGCGGCGGAGACGACTGAGCGCCGGGATGAACCACAGCACCGATCGGTTCGAGTCGCGGTCCAGTCTGTAGGGCCCGGTTCCGTTGCCCGACTCACCAGCTCCACGGCACCGTGCGGCAGGGGATGAGCGCCGGCGCTGTCCCGTTGGAGACGACGGCGAAGAACCGAATGTCGTTCTCGTCCGGATGGTACGCGGACTCGGGCGCCACGGCGAACCACCAGTTGCGAATCCTGTCATCGAGCGAGGTGCGCCCGATGCTGGCGATCCTGCCGTTCACGGCGACGGCGATTTCGACCGGGTACGGCCGACCGGCCCAGTCAGTCACCCGACCCTCATAACAGCACGGGACGCGGTCGGGACGGCCGGGCGCGACGGTGGAGCCGCCGATCCGCAACGACACCGTGGGCGGCTGTTCGTCGAGGAGCTCGAACTCCGCGATGTCGCGCCCGACGATTTCCGGATGGATCGTTCCGGACCACAGACGATCATCCTTGCTGCCGGAGCCGAAGGCGGCCAGCATGCGGTCCACACTGTCGTACTTCCCCGGAAACGCGGCGTCGACGACGACCAGTTGCAGTCCTTCGCGGAGCAGGGATTTTCGCGGTCGCGGGGGGATCGCCGCATCCCGGAGCGACGCACCGTCGACCGGACCGGGCAGTTCATAGCCGAGGACGTCTGCGATCGTCGGGAGGACGTCGATCGTCTCGACATTCCGGTCGCTCACTTCGCCCACGTGCTGTTGCGGCAGCTTGACGAACATCGGGACCGACAGGATGTCCGGCAGGTTGGCGCCGTCGGGCTCCCGCCGCGAATGCCCCGGCAGAAACGACACTCCGTGATCCGCCGTTACGATCAACAGGCAGCGGTCGAACAGGCCGGCCTCCGCGAGGCGGTCCTGCAGGCGCCCGATAAACCGGTCGGCGTACTGCACCTGGAACAGATACCGCTGCCACCAGTGGCGCACGACCTGGTCGTCCGTCGTCCAGGTTTCGCCGTTGGGGCCGTAGCCACCGACGGGCTCCATCGCCGCCGTGTCGTAGGGCGAGTAGGGCCGACCCGACGGCAGGTGCGTCCAGGGGTGGTGCGGCAATCCGATATGGAGAAAGAAGAAGTTCGGGCGGCCCGTGTCGCCCACGCACTGCAGAAAGTGATCGATCTGGACGTCGCGCTCCGTGTCCCACGGATAGCGGATCAGTCCCGATCGACGCTCGGCCGTGTCGTCATCCGCCTCGGGCATCCCGTGCCACGCACGGGGGAGGTTCGGGGGCGGGAACGGCAAGTACCGCGGCAGGAAGGTGTGCAGATACACGAGGGACACGGTGGGGACCAGTGCGGCCGCATGCGCCAGCGAGGTGCGCGGGCGATTCGGGGGGCGCTTCTCCAGTTCGAGCGAAGCCACGCGGGTCCGCGGTTCAAAAATGGCCACATCGAACTGCTTTGAGTCCTGAATGAACCGGAACAGATTCTGCGGATAGTTGGCTTCGATCGGCGCAGCGTTGGCATCGAAGGGCATCCGGCCGGTCAGCAGTGCCGGGACCGCGTTGTGTGTGCGCGGATGCACGGTCGTCGCGTTCCGATACCATGTCGCCGTCCCGGCCAGGCGGGCGAAGTTCGGATAACGCACGGCGTCAATCGCGTGGTCCTCGTTGACGAGCGACATCCCCGAAAATTCGTCGAACACGATCATGACCACCGGGACCGGGTGTGCCGCCTGCGGTCCCGGAGGGGGCGGCGGCGGCGGATCGAGGATGACCCGCGCCGGACCCTGTGTCAGAAACAGGACCGGAAAAGCGACAACGGCCGGAGACGCCCAAGTCACCAGCCGGCGAATCCATTCCTTCCGGAAATACAGCCGGGTGAGCAGCACGAACAGGGCGCAGCCCACGCACAGCACCAGATAGGGAGACAGCCCCGAATCAAAGAGCGACTTGAATTCGGCCAGGTGCCGCGCCATCAGCAGCGACAACGGCAGCAACAGCAGACTCACACACGCTGCGTGCACGCGCCGCTGGCAGCCCGTCCCGAAACACCATGCGACCAGTTCGACGAGGGACAGACCGGCGGGAACGGCGAGCAGGATAAAGGCCGTCAACAGCAGCAATGTCGCGGAAGAGACGGACTGGTCCAGCAGAAACGTGACATGGGCGGACAGCCGGTCAAAGACCGGTTGCGCCACCGACAGACTCGCGAGCGTATACAGGTGCAGAAGGTCACGGCCCAGGCGTGGCGAGTCGGGAAGTTTCGTGACGGTTGGTCGGATTGAATCCGATTCTGGCAGAGGACCCGGAGCAGACGTGGCAGTTTCCATTACCAGGGGGACGTGGTTGGCGGGAGGCTGGAACCGGGCACATCGCATGCCGGTCGACGTTTGCCTCAGGATCCCGGCGGCCGTTAGGGTTTTCCATCAAACACGAATGCCGCCGGGAAGTTCCGGGCCATTCGCACGGATTGCATCGCGGGTCCACGCGCCTCCTAAGCGTTTGTCGGGACGCGCCGCCGCCTGAGTCGATCCCGCGCGCGGGATAACACGGAACCGATCGAGTTTTCGGCGATCCCAGTCTCCGCACTGATTTCCCGGTACGACTTCCCCTCCAGATGGAATTTCCGCACGACTTCGGCATCCACGGGGGGCAGACTTGCCAGCAATTCGGCGACTTCCTCTGCGTCCGCCAGCGGTTCAAAGTCCGGCTCGTCCTGGCCGGCGGATTCGACCGCGGCGTGATGCGCCGCCACGTGCCCCAACGCCTCTTCCTTGCGACGGCGGATGATCTCGTGCACGACCACGCGTCGAGCGACAACCGTCAGGTAGGTCGCAAGGGAGCTTTGACCCCGAAAATGCCGCAGCACGGCAAAGTCGTTCTTGAGCAGTGTCACGAAGATCTCGGCACACAGATCATCAATGTCGTCGGCGTTGAGCCGGACGCTGCGCGAATGTGCCGTGTGCTGCACGACGTGCACGAACAGCCCGATGAACCGGTCCACAAAGTCCTGCCACGCGCCGGGCGTCCTCGCCAGGCACTGCTTGAGCAGCCGCCGATCAATTTCCGTGAGTGCCACGGGACCACGCTCCAGTCAGCCCGACGGGACGATCCCTTCAATGCACGCCGTCCCGATCCCTGGACAGCGCCCACACCAAACGCATTCTCCATAATTTATCCCGCTTCGCGACTCAGGGCAATACGGGTGTCGCGCGGGTCGTCGTTACGTGTTTCGAGGACAAACGTTATCGCACGTCGGCGGCAGACGGCGACACCTGGAAAAACCGCGTTGCAAAGTGCTTGACAGCGCGCAGGGGCAGGACTAGGATCACGCGCAACGGCAATTCCATCATCGTTTTGGGACCGGCGCGCACACCACAGGATCGACTCCCAGACGTTCGCCCGGAGCGAAAGGACCATTCATGACTCACGTTGTTGCGGAACCCTGCTTTAACTGCAAATACACCGACTGCGTCGTGGTCTGCCCGGTCGAGTGCTTCTACGAGGGGGAAGCGATTCTCTACATCCATCCGGACGAGTGCATTGACTGTGAAGCGTGCGTTCCGGAGTGCCCGGTCGAGGCGATTTTCCACGAGGACAACCTGCCGGAAGAGTGGAAAGACTACACGCAACTGAACAAGGAGATGGCGCCGCAGTGCCCGGTGATCACCGAGAAGAAGGAGCCGATGGGCCCCAAGAAGTGACGCCTTCGCGGAATCTCCAGGACGATTGCCACGCGCCGCGAGTCATCGTGGTCGCGTGTTTTTTTGCGCCATCGACCCGGACGCTTGACGCGTCCGGGTCGCTGCGCATCACAAGTACGGCTCAATAGCGCGGTACGGATGGGTCAATGGTCTGTGACCACTCGTCGATGCCGCCCGCCATGCTCTGGGCCTGTGGGAAACCCTGCTGCCGCAGAAACGCCGCCACGCGCAGGCTGCGCCCGCCGTGATGGCAGTGGACCACGACGCGCCGGGTACGATCGCCGTCGAGTTCATTGAGCCGCGCGTGCAGTTCCGTCATCGGCAGCAGCCGCGCGCCGTCAATCCGCGCCGCGGCGTGC
>CAZWGW010000549.1:0-5434 GCA_964633565.1 uncultured Planctomycetaceae bacterium | reverse complement strand
CAATCGCCTGACAGGCCATGGCGGACAGCGGCGCTTTTTCGGACGGCTTCCAGACGAGCGTGTCGCCGCACACAAGCGCCAGCATGGCGTTCCAGGCCCACACGGCCACAGGGAAGTTGAACGCCGTAATGACCCCCACCGGGCCGAGTGGATGCCACTGCTCCATCAGCCGGTGCCGCGGGCGCTCGCTGGCGATGGTCAAACCATAGAGTTGCCGACTGAGTCCGACGGCGAAGTCGCAGATGTCGATCATCTCCTGCACTTCGCCGAGCGCCTCCTGTGTGATCTTGCCGACCTCCCAGGTGACAATCTGGGCCAGGTCGGCCTTGTGCGCGCGCAGGCGCTCACCGATGCAACGGACGAGTTCACCCCGCCGCGGCGCAGGAATCATCCGCCAGTCCGGGAAGGCTGTTTTCGCGGCAGCAATGACCACCTGTGTCTGTGCGCCCGTGGCGATACTGAACTCGGCCAGCAACGAACCGTCGATGGGCGAATAGACTTCGAGTCCAGGCCCGGAGCCGGCGGACCATGTGCGGCCGGCGGCAATCGCGGCGACATTCCCGGGGACGCCCAACCGGTCCAGCACGCCTCTCAGTTCGGATCGCATGGCGGGCCTCCCGTGGTGTAGTCGCAGGCCAGCCGCGCGGCGCCGTCGGTCTCGTAATAGCGGCCGAAGCGGTTGGCGATGAAGTCGGCAAACCGGGCGTCTTCCTGTTTCACGAAGCCGCTCGGCGGCAGCCCCCCTTCGAAATGGAGATCGAGCACCGCACACAGGCTGGCGGCGGTGGTGATCTGAATCGCCGCCCAGACTTCGCCGGCGATGAACTGGTGGTATACCTTACGGGCATCGGTCAGTTGCGCGAACTGCCCGCGCCGCTGGCCGGTGACCGTACAGAACGTGACGACCACGTCCTGAAACGTGACGGGAACCGACGTCTCCAGGATGTCCTTGAGCAGCTCCCGGCGTTCGTGCAGGCGCAGTTCCGTCAGCAGGAACGCCGCCAGGTCGCGGTGGCCGCCGTAGCGGATGGTCTTGTAGTTGAGTTCGCGGACCTTGCCGTCGAGCGTCTCGCACAGAGTGCCCAGACCACCCGAGGTGTTGAACGCTTCGTACGTCACGCCGTCGAGCGAGAAATGCTCCAGCCCTTCCAGCGGGAGCAATTCGGTGCGCCGGCCGTCGTGGATCGCCTCGCACGGATTGCAATACTCGTTAATGAGTCCGTCGGTGGACCACGTCAGGTTGTATTTCAGCGCGCCGACGGGGAACTGCGGCAGCGCGCCGACGCGCATCCGGACGCTGTCCACGGATTCGAACTGCGGCACGAGCTGCGCCGTGACGATCGAGATGAAGCCCGGCGCGAGGCCGCATTGCGGCATGAAGATCTGCCCGTTCCGGGCGGATGGCGCGAGTTGCCGGACGTGCCGCGTCGTCTCCACGTCCTCGGTGAGATCGAAATAGCTGACGCCGGCCTCCAGCGCGGCCCGCGCAACGGTCGGATTGAACCGGAAGCTGAGTGCCGAGACGACGGCGTCGCAGCCGCGCATGGCCGCGGCCAGCGCGGCCTGATCGGAGGCGTCGACGACGACCGAATCGGTCTCGAAGCGGGTGCGGAGCCGCTGCAGGGCGTCGCCGCTGGCGTCTCCGACGCGGAGTTCGTAATCGCCGGAATCGTGCAGGAACCGCGCGATCATGCGGCCGATCTTGCCCGCGCCGAGCAGCAGGATTTTCCTCATCGGCAGGTCTCCGGACGTACTGCGGCGGGCGGACCCCTCCGCGAAACAGTCGGCCGTGGATAGAATAACGACAGGAGTTGCTCCCGGGGACGGCAGTTTCGGCCCTCGATCGCCGCACCACAATTGTACGCGGTCGGCATTGAGCCGTACCGGCTCGTTTAACCCGTAGCCGAAGGCGAGGGAATCGAGCGCAGACCGACACCTCGCCTTCGGCTACGGGTTAAACGAAGCGCGGCGCGGAGACATGCGGCAGGGAGCCTTCAAGGAACCATCGACGAGGCGCGACATGCACGCCACGGCAGACGACACACTGCAGGAATACCGCTGGACGCCGCAACCGGCCGCCGCAGGCGTCATCGAGGAGGCGCTGGCCGAGTTCCGGCATGCCGCCTGGGTTGCCGATTTTGAGCGCCGGCTGCGGGGGGAGACCGGCTCGCGGCTCGTCGACTGGATCGATCACATGCTGCTGCCTGCCGATGATGACCGTGAAACACGACTGGCGGCGGCGGGATTTGCCTCACTCGAAACCGACCACGGCAGCATCTGGCGGCACCCGGGGGGGCTGTTCCCGAGGTTGCTCCTGCACGACGGACCGCAGCGGCGGCTGTTTCTCAAAGTGGAATCGGTCGTCGATTTTCTGGTCGCGAACGGCCTGGCTGCCGGCGAGGTCGTGGAAGGGGACCCGCTCGCCGACCTCCGCCGCGCAAAGGCCGTCGCCGACAGGGAGACGGAGTGCTGGGTGATCGAGCGGCACGGATCACGGGGATTTGATCCGACGGAGATCGAACCCGCGGAATGCCAGGCGGTGCTGTATCACGCCGAGAGATTCCTGCTGCGGCGGCGGCACTGGAACACCAACGGAGCGGGCTTCGAGCACGCGCGGTCGCTGATTGAGGCGGCGGAGACCGAACTCGGGACGCCGCGCACGTGCGACCTGTTCTTTGCGGCGGAGCGGGACTACTGGCAGTCGCGCAACCGGGCCGGCCGGATCCAGAAGTCGCGACAGGACCGGCTGGGCCTGGGTTGGGCCAATCACGACCACCACACCTACCGCTCCAGCCGGGAGTGCTTTGTGCACCTGATCGACGTGCTGGAGCAGCTCGGATTCGAGTGCCGCGAACGGTTCTACGCCGGTCAGACGGCCGGGTGGGGGGCGCAGGTCCTGGAACAGCCGGATTGCGGCGTGGTGATCTTTGCCGACGTCGACCTCTCGCCGGAGGAAGTGGCGGGCGACTTTGCGCACGAGCCGCTGCCGCCGCGCGACAAGCTCGGCACGGTGGGCCTGTGGTGCCGGCTGCACGGCGAGGCGTTTCTGCAGGCGGGGATGCACCACCTGGAATGCCAGTTCGACTTCGACGCAGCCCGCGAGCAACTCAAGGCGGCCGGCGCGGAGACGATGAAGCCGTTCACCGACCTGCCGTACCTGCGGCAGGCGTTCACGAAAGGGGAGCTGTGGCCGGTCGACCCAGAGCGGATCGACGCGGTGCTCGAGGCCGGGCTGATTTCGGCCGAGGACGCGGAGCGGTTCCGCACGGCCGGGGCGCTCGGCTCGCACCTGGAGATCCTGCAGCGGGACGAGGGGTACAAGGGGTTCAACCAGACGGGGATTGACGAGATTATTCTGAAGACTGATCCGCGGCAGGCGACGACGACACAGGCGTGAGCCGTTCGCTCGAGTGTAGCAGGCACGCTCCGTGTGCCGTTCTGGCAGCAGAGTAGCCGGGGACCTTGCGACGTCCACCGTCAACGGCGCTAATCCGGGATCAATGGCACATTGGTGGAAAACGTATCTGAACTGGTGCCTGAAGGCGGACGTCTGAGAGGTTCCGGCGCCTGCACGGTCTTGACGGGTTCGAACTGTTTTTGGGAACATGCGCGAATTGCTGGCCGCATTTCGCAGGTGCCAGCCGCCGGTGGTGGACTTGAACCGGTATTCGATGGCACTCATCCGCCAAGCAGCGACAGGGAGGTTGCGATGAGCGAGAAGGCTGATATCCGGATCGATCTTGAGGCGGCACGAGCGTTGATTGAGTGGAAGTCGCTGTTCGCGGACGAAGTGGCCGCTCGCGCGAGGCAGATCGCGGCCGAATCTGGCCAGCCGGAGCGCGTGACCCTGTTGCATTATCGACAGGCTGCACAGAACTCGGTGCCGTCACTCTCGGCTGCGATCCTGGATGGAGGCGCATCCCGTGGCAACCAAGAAGCCGCCTGAACCGATGCCGCCGCAACCTCACCCGGCAATTTCGGCGGAGCCGGACGCTTGGATTCGGCAATTCATCAAGCGCCTTGAATTTCACATCCTCGACGCCGGCCGTGAGCTGCCTCGGGGCGCAAGCATAACCGAATTGCAGGCGGCGACGGCCCGGGCCATTCTCGAGACGTATCTCGACTCCGGCATGGAATTCGAGTCGGCGGTCGAGTTGCTCGGCCGAGTGGCGCTCGAATGGAAATCCGGTGGCGTCGCATGGAGCGACGCGATGAATCAACGCCGATTCGCGCTGATCGACAAGGAGATTCAAGGGACGCTGACACCGGCCGAAAGCATTGAACTTGCGGGCCTGACCAGGATCATGCGTGACGAGGTCGAGTCGGAGGCAAATCTACCGATGGAAGGAGCACGGGCCCTGCATCGGAAGTTGCTGGAACTTGAACCGACGGGCAAACCGGAGTGATCTTCGACTACCCGGGACCACAATCACAGCGACGGCACGGGCCGGCGGGATACGCCGCGTATGAATCCTATCGCCCGTGGTTGCGCGACGACTTCGATTTCCGCTGTGTGTATTGTCTCAAACGCGAGACGTGGGGTCAGGTGACGTTTGAGTTTGAACTGGATCACTTCGAGCCACAGTCGGTCAACCCGCAGTTGAGGCTGGACTACCTGAATCTCGTTTACGCCTGCCGGCGCTGCAACGTGGTCAAACGCGACCAGACTGTGGCGGACCCCTTCGTGCGTTTGCGGTCAACTCACGTCACGACGCTTCCCGATGGTACGCTGCGATGGCACGAAACGGAGACGCACCGATTGATCCGTCAGCTTGACCTGAATTCCCCGCGGCTCAAGTCATGGAGGGTCATGTGGATGCGCATTGTGGCCCTGGCGAAAGATCGCGATCCGGACCTGTACTTACAACTCGTCGGATTTCCGCAGGATCTTCCGGACCTCAGCAAGCTGAGGCCGCCGCAGAACGCTCGGATTGAGGGCCTTGAGCAGTGCTGGTTCGCCCGGCGCCAGCGGGGCGGTCTGCCGGCGGCGTATTGAGGTGCCGCCACGCTGTGGGATTGCCGCGACTTGGAAGACCGGCACACGGCAGGAGGAGTTCTCGGAGACAACGGATTTCCCTTGTTCCCAAACTTCCGTTTGGGAACACACTGTCTCGAAGCTTCCGCTTCGCTGGCGCCAGTTAGTGAAACCAAAAGTTCGCGGGGTGCGCGACGCACTGTGCGCCCCCCACCGACCTCGCGTCGGTGGAAGCGAGGATTTCTGCACTAACTAACCTCGATCCGCTCACCGCGTTTCGCCCCCGCCCGCCTCGTCCAGGTGGAGCGAAGGATCTGTCATGCACGCGCACAGTGCGTCGCGCATCCGTTTCGCAGGCATTGCGTGCCCAAACGGAAGTTTGGGCACGAGGAGCGACAACACCACGGCTCACTGCGGTCTGCCGTCGTGTGGCACGACCACCGTCGTGCTGGCGTTGCC